>NZ_JBOFBG010000008.1:0-211489 GCF_051594305.1 Paenibacillus sp. IHBB 3054
TTTGTTGAGCAGGATCGACGTGAGCACTTGGTGTGGACGCTCCGCGAACGGACCGTTGTTCCAATGATTGCAGAAGGGCTGTCCCTTTAGTAGGAATATCTACTTATGGGACAGCCCCTCCTATACAATTGTATGTTACACTTACTTTTTCAACAGCATTCCTGCGGTAAACTCGGCCCACTGCGGACTGTTGAACGCCGAACACAATCCCTCTTTTTGAAACCAGGAAATATCGTCAGCCAACCGCTGTGAGGTAATTTCCACTCCACTCGCAGTGAGTTCCCGAATGAAAGCCATTGTCTTTTCAACCTCGTTAGCTTTGATATAACAATACAGACAATCCAAAGCCAGCTTAGGCTCCTCCTTGGACGCCCTCTCCAGATAAGTCCCCCAATCATACCAGCCGTCTTCACTTAAGTCTCTCTGGTTTTCAATTGGCGGGTAGGAGGAAAAGGAGGTGTATTCGTTCTCCTTCTTAAATCCAAGTCCCTCCGCGATGGCCCGGGAGCCGGCATTGGATGAGACGCACAACCATTCAACCCTGCTATACCCTTTGTCAAAACAAAGCTGTACGACCCCGGCAACAACCTTTTTGGCCAATCCCAGCTTTCTAAACGGACCATCTGTATGAATTCCTACAGCGATGGTATCTCCTGCGGAGCAGTCACTTAAGGACCAGCTGACAATTTGTTTCTCCTTACGGATATAACAGCCGCAGCCACCTTCCTCAAATCGTTCTTCACTTCCCCAGGCTTGGGCCCACTCCAAGATCCGGTCTGCATTGCCGTAGTTTTGTTGCTTCAGGTCTTTCAGGTTAACGGGCTCCATGACATAACCTTCAGGAAGCGACAACTCCGGTTGTATGAACTCCCCGCTGTTGAGGCTGTATTTATATCTTGTATACTCTCTAATGAATCTATTGGGGTGAATGGCTGGAATTTTGTCTCGCCACTCGCCCGAATCAGGGGTTACGTTATCCCAAAAATCCAGCTCTTCAGTAATTTCTTTATTAAAATCGGTGTCGCCTGCATTGCCGGCAAGCAAAATAGTCTCACTCGTCTCAATAAGCACGGCATCCGGATGTTCCGCTGAATTCACTTTTACCTCGCCCGGCATTTCTCCGTTCAGCACCGAAAATATGGACAACTCGTTCTGACTTTCCACAAGATGCCTTACCTTACCATATTCCTCTTTGTTCAAAACAATCATAGGTTAATCCTCCAGATCTGCTGTCAACTGCAATGATTACATAATATTCATTTTCAGACCCCCATCCATATTTTACAAGGGATTGTTTGGTTATAACCAATTAATCCAGCCCCCGGTGAAGGCTATCAATCTGCTTTCTGCTGAGTGACAAACCCGGAGATCGAGTTTAAATACTCGGAATTGGTCAATTTCCCGGGTGCAAAAAGAGCTGTCATCACGGTCAGCAGCTGTGAATCCGCAAGCGGTTCATTCATCATGGAGTGGTCGGCTTCCGGGATTTTGACTACTGTCAGCAGTCCGGCTGAAATCTCTTTCCGGTAGACTTGCTCTGTTTCTTCCACATCCACGTTGATATCCTTGCCCCCCAGAACAAGCAGTACCGGTGAATTAAAATAGGTTAATTCTGCGGTAGCGTCAGACTGGACGTTTTTGCTGATAAAGGTCCATCTCTCTTCCGTGATGAGATGTTCAGGATCGGCTATGCTCAAATACTCCTTGTAAGAAGCCCCGGCCTTAAGCAGGTTCAACACTTGCTGATTGTATTTTTCTTTTTGAATGATTTCCTGAGCACTTATGCCGGCCTGCTTCATTTCCTCCTTAGTATTGAATTGACCTTGAGTGATCCAGTTTATAGCCGGTGAGACGAGAATGCTGAAAGCAATATGGCGGTTCTCTCTCACTACCTTGGGTATGACCCATCCAGCTTGACTGGCCCCCCATAAACCGATGTTATCGGCATCAATCATAGACAACGTTTGTGCCCATTCTATTGCATATTGAATCTCCTGTGCCCGGTCCTCCATACTCTGATCCAGCCAATTGCCCGGAGCACCCCCGATTCCAGGCTTGTTCAGAGACAAGGAAGCATATCCGTTAGTTGCCAACACCTCCCATAAAGGCCTGTAACCTTCTTCATGATCGGCTTTAACCGGGCCGTCTCCATGGACAAAAACAACAAGCCCGACCTTTCCGGAGTACTTCTCCGGCAGCACCAAAGTTCCCGTTAAGATGCCTTGCGGCGTTTCAATCCGCACGCTCTTTTCAGTCATTTCGTAGTCATTCTGATAAAGTATAAACAGAACAGCGGCAGCGATCAGGCTGCCCATGATCCATAATGTCATTTTCATCGCTTTCTTCACGTGATGTTCACTCCCTGCATGTTGTTACACTCGTTTCCCAGATCATTAGATGCCAGGCTGGTTCCCGGAAGATTAGATGCCTGAGCACATTGTAACGGGTCCTCCTGATGTCGAATGACAGCTTGCGATAGAGCTGGATGGCTTGGGAATTGCTGCATGAAACATGCAGAGAAAGCACTTTGCACCGGGAATGTACAGCCATGTTCTTGGCATAATTCAACAGCTGTTGTCCGGCCCCCTGATTCCGCTCCTTGGAACTGACAGCAAGATGTTCAATGTAGCATTCGGTTTCATGCGGAGCATAGCCCAGCGCACCCAGTCCTGTCAGCAGCTTCAGAACCTTTACGGGGCCATACTGTCTGATCAACTGGACTATATTCACTTGGCTCTGCGGATTACTCCGGGGTTCTGAAGGCTTCCATTTTAAACAGAGCACACCGGCGATCTTGCCGTCTTTTCGGGCAACAAATTGTTTAACGGATACATCTCTGCTGTCAAAAGTCCAAAGCTTCATTAATAATTCCGTCATCTCTCGATCGCTCAAATGAACAAGGGCTTGAAATTTGCTCCGGAAAGAGTCAACCAACAGCTCGCACACCTGCTCATGATCATCCTCATGAAAAGGCTCAATCTGAAACTGGGGTGGATGCATAGTTTTCAGTCACCCTTTCCAATAAGCCCACTTTGGCTTGGATTTGATAATGCAGCTGCTCGTTGCTGAACATGGACAAATAGGACTTTTCAATCACCACCATTTGACCTTGTCGAGTATACCCATGTTCTTGTATATATTGTTCCAGCTGCAAAACCTCTTGTTCGATCTCTTCCTCTCGATGCACAGAAAAGTTCTTCAGCAGATAGTCACCTTCTTCAAGCACGTAATCGGCAGGTTCCATGGTCTGATAACATATCCTGATCACTCCGCCACCTGTTAAGTAATGCAGATCCTGTTCATACAAATCCGAAGGAGCGGGGCGGTGTTCATACAATGTTCCGGCAGTAAGCACTTGATGCTCATCAAGAGACAGCCAGTGTCTCAAATACCGGGGACCCAAAGAAACCATCACAACTTCCTGATCACGTCCCTCCATGTCCGCCTGTTCACTCAATACCTTATGAATGAATTGTTCCAGCTTAACCAATCTGTGGATTTCTTCCTGAACTTTGGTCAGTGACTGTTCAAAAACCTGCTTGTACTGACTGCTGGAGTATGAAGTGAGACATTGCTCGATCTGACTAACCGGAATATTCAGTTTGCGCAGCAGCAAAACATGGGATAGCTGATAAATCTCATCGATCCCATACATCCGGTATTGATTGTCTTCCGTAAATGCCGGGTATAGCACGCCCTTTTCTTCAAAATAACGCAGCTGATGAACCGAAACATTCATTAATTGTGATAATTGGCTAATCGTAAGGGTATCTCTCATGTGCGAACTCCTTAGTCTCGTTTTGGATATCTCCACTATAAACCTTAGGTCTGACCTAAGGTCAACCGAAACATACAAAGATATCACCCAACTCTGCGCATAACGCACATTCAACAGCAAACAGACCCCCTCCCAAAACTGGAAGACGGCCTGTTTTTGAATCTAATATTCAAAGGTTTAGATTATGGCAGATACACCTCAGAAATGCCGGTAACAAAATCATCCTTGTACATAACTTTGCATAAGGGCGAATAGTCAGAGTATTGATTGAGAAATTCAATAAATTCCTGCTTGGTTACGTCTTTATAAGAGCCCCAGTTCTCCTGGTCAAGGAGGCTATACTTCGTTTCACCAGTTACTTTCATGGGGTCTGTAAACGTATATTTGTTAAGAATATAGAAGCCGCCCGGTAAATCTTCCTCCGTAATGTTCAAATCCTTAAACCGTGCAGAATCTGCCTCAGTCAGCCACTCAATATTGTCAAAATCAAAGGATTCACTGTCCAAGCTGAAGTTCTGAACATATCCTAAAGTCGTGCTTTCCGGAGTGACGGCAAAGTCTGCTGCTGTTGCATTATAATCCACCTCAAGCTTATCCTTGGCAACCGTTGGCCCGATAAACGTTTTGATATACCGAATGGCCACCTGCTGAGGATCAAGGAGCCAGGTCTCTTCCCCCTGATCAGCTTGTGCCTGCAAACGGTCATAATATTCTGCGGGCGGGAGATCACTTTGCGGAGTATGGTAGTACTCATTGCCACGGGTATCCTTCCAGCGTTCAACGGCCCAAATTCCTTTATCCCCTGCTTGCGAGGGCTGTGATAACAGCAGCTGGCTGGTCTCCCCCAGGGTCAGTGGAAATTTGATCAGAATATGCTTCCCGCTATAGGTCTCATGAGGCAAAATCTGTTTGCCTTCGAGGAACATGCGAAGTGCGGTCTCCTGGCCGGCAATTGTACTTAAATCATATTCTGCGCTCCGGAATGAGCCTAGGTAATTTGGAGACCCCTCTTCATAGGAAAAGACCATTATCGGATCGCCCATGCTGCCCTCTTCGATAAGCATTCCGTCTTTCAGATCAAATGCCCCACTTACTTTAGCCGGATCATCAGGCTTCAGGCGATACTCCAGGTGCCAGATTTGCAAAGAAGCAGGCATCAGATTATCAAACTCTGCCAGCTTTTCAAACTTCGTGATGCTGCTGTCCACAATTTTGAACTTATTCGCCTCATTGCTGGCATAACCCGCAATTTCCTCTTTAATGAACTGCTCGGCATAATCCCGTTCAGTTAATGTGGTTTGTCTCGGATTACTCATAAGACCCACACTGACAGCAGCAATGGCAATAATAACAAGGATCACTACCCAGAACGCGGGTTTCCTGTAGTTCAAGATATTGAGAATGCGTCCTTTCGTGTTATTCTCACCAAAGGCAAGCGGTGAACCGCCTATGAACCGTCTGCCCGCCGAAAGTGCTAAAAGTGAAGTGGAATAATCCTTTTTGATGCCGCTGCCTAACTGCCGGATGACACTTTCATCACAAGACAGCTCCATATCCTCGCTCATCAGAACAAAAGCTATCCAGACCAGCGGATTAAACCAATGTATGCATAATACAGCAAATGCTAAAGGTTTGATCAGATGGTCAAGTCTTTTGATATGCACCTGTTCATGTTTCAGAATATACCCCCGCTCATGTTCTCCAAGCTCTGCCGGAAGATAAATCTTGGGCCTGATTGCCCCGAACACAAATGGGGTTGCAAGTCCTTTCATCTCATAAATATTTCCGCTGATCTGCTGTGCAGGTTTCAAGCTCCGAACTAACCGCACCGTTGCCCTAATGCTGTAGAGGAGCAGGACCGCAATCCCAAACAGCCATACATATTGGCCCACAAGCAGCCAGATATTCGTATCTGCAGCAGTACTTGTATCCACCACAGATGCAGCGGTAGCGGCAGGTTCAGCCAGCAGGTTATTTAATGCTTGCCCGCCTCCGGCTAATCCGCTTGGAATCCCGGGCGGCTGTGTGGCGATCCGCTGAAGCGGAATCTCCTGCGCTTTGGCAGGAATCAGGCTGAATACACTTTCGAAGGAGAACGGGCATATGAGCCGGAACAACACCACTGACCACAGGGCATAAGAGAAAATCTTGGGAACTTTTCTAAGCAGCAGCCGGGCCACAATCACAAACACGATGACATAGCTGCCGGTAAGACTCATACTCAAAAGTTGCAAAAACAGCGTCACCGCTATTCCTCCTTATGATCCTGAATCACTTTAAGAAACTCGTCAATCTCTGTGTCGCTCAGTTTACGGCTTCTTGTGAATGCGGCCAGAAACTTCGGCAACGATCCCTGAAAGGTCTCCTCTACAAACTGCTTGCTCTGCTGGGCATAGAAATCATCTTTGGAGATGAGCGCTGCCACCATACCCTCTTTGTTTTTAAAAATCCCTTTGCTCTCCAGACGTTTCAGCATCGTATAGGTCGTCGATTTTTTCCAGTTCAGTTCAGATTCGCACAACTTCACGAGGTCGCCCGACGGGACTGGCTCATGGCTCCAGATGAGATCCGCAAATTTAGTTTCCATCTCCGTCAGTCTGATTTTGTCCATTCTGCAGAACTCCTTTGGGTCTACAAGCTGTAGACTAATGTAGTCACAGTTTACAACTTGTAGACCGTTTTGTCTACCAGAAGTTCCACTTTTTAACACACGCTATATTTGGGACAGTTTATTTATAAGTGTTAATTCCCGGAAAATAAGCAAAGAACCCTGTTAAAATAAGGAATTATCATACCTTTTATTGGAGGGAAGCTTTTGAACACTATGCTCGCATTGGCTGAAGCAGCTTTACAGCAGTATCGCATAGAAGTGGCATCTATTCATTTTATCGGACAAAGTGCAAGCCAGGTTTTTAAAATTGTGGATACCCGCAACAACAGCTATAGCCTGCGAATTCATGCAGCAAAAAGTGAAACCATGGACAGTGATTGGACCTCACCGGAAACGCTCCGCTCGGAAATGATATGGCTAGAGGCCCTGTCGGCGGGGACAGACTTAACTGCACCTGTACCCTGCCGGAATCATCATGGCGAATTGGTGACGGATGTAGACGGAATGAAGTGTACACTTATTAAATGGCTGGAAGGGGAACAACAACAATTCATTACTACTGTGGAAGACGCTGGACGGATAGGTCAAATGATAGGAAAGTTGCATCAGCGGGCTTTCTCATGGACTGTACCTGAACAGTTCGCAAGACCGGTCTATGATGGAAAGCGGATCGGGCAAGCGCTTGATAAGCTTCACCATTGGGGCAAGGCAGGGCAAATCGAAAGAGAAAATGCTGAGCTGCTTACAGTAGCAGGCCAACGTGTGATGAACATGATGAATACCCTCGATACCACGCCAAATTATTGGGGAATCATTCATGCTGACCTGATCCCCAGCAATTTTATTTTTTATAACCAAGAATGCCGCCCTATTGATTTTGGCGCCTGTGGGTTCGGGTATTTCCTGTTTGATCTGGGGTGGACCTTCTCCTATATTCATCCGGCATTCAGGGAACAATTATTGAAATCCTACTCCGGTTATTTTATGCTGCCGCCTAATTACATTGAGCTGTTGGAGGGTTTTTTTGTAGCCGCACAGCTTGAAACCATGAATTTCTGGATAGGGCTGCCTGATGCCAAGGATTGGCTGCCGGAGCATATTCAAAGACTGGCCTCCAAAGAGTTTAAGCATTATGTTAACAAAGAACAATTCCTGTTCACATGCACACCCTATTGGGAGTAAACGCATAAAAAAAAGAAACATACGTTCCCTTTATTTAGTTCATATGGTATAATTCATCCAAATACATTAGATTCGCTTGGAGGTTAATTATGCGGGATTCAATCTTAGAGGAAAAGCTGGAGCATCCAAAAATCTACAGAAACCTGGCTAAGCTGAACAGTCTGGAAATGTTTTATCTGGATACACGTACGGAAGGTCCGGTCATTCTTTGTCTCCACGGCAGATGGGGCAGAGCAGAAACGTGGGTTGATTTCATGCAGCATTACGGCAAACAATACAGAATTATCGCCCCCGATCAAAGAGGGCACGGACTAAGCAGCAAACCTGTATCCAAGTATACGGGTGAAGAAATGGCCGGGGACATTGTTGAACTATTGGATCATCTGAAAATCGATTCGATCATTCTGGTAGGCCATTCTATGGGCGGGAGGGTAGCCGGATATCTGACAGCCATGTACCCAAATTACATACAAGCCTTAGCGATATTGGATAAATCCCCATCCGGGCCTGCCACGCCAAGCCTGCTGCCACTGGATCAGCTACCAGGTGTTGAACCTGTAACCAAGGATTGGCCGCTGCCCTTCTCCAGCCTAAACGAAGCGATGGATTATATCCGGCAGGCCATGGAATCGGAGCTTAGCTATCAATATTTCATGAACAGTCTGATCGAAACCGTCGATGGATACCAGATGATGTTCAGTCCCCAGGCGATGGCTGCCAACATTCATTACAATGTAGATTGGTATCACCTGCTGCCGGAGATCAAGTGTCCCGTTCTACTGATTAGAGCTAAGAACAGTGAGGGCCTACCGGACGAGGATTATAACAAAATGCAGTCCCTGCTAGCGAATGGTCATGCCTATGAAATGTCCCATTCCGACCATAATGTGCATCTCAGCAACAAGGAAGAGTTTTATGCCTATATGGATGGATTTTTAGGTCAACTTTAAGTAGCTGGAAACGCAAGGAGGATCAGGAAAATTCGCCGTCGGCGATCTTCTCTGATCCTCTTTTTTCAGTAGTTATAAACGATTATATAAGTTAAACTTTAGTTTTACCGAGTCGGCATAGAACGCAACTGCGGTGAATATTTGGACTTCCGGCCGCTGTTGTCCCCAGATTTCTTGATTTATACCGCCATTTGCGGTTGAAATCCGGATACAAAGGCGGTCGCTATCGCTCCTACAGTTCCAAAATTCCCCTCCGTTGCTTTAGCCTCTTGGTAGTTCTTTAGTTCAACTCATATAGCGTAGCTAAACAAACCTTACTCCTGTGTCATCCACTCTATTAATGTTTGATTAAACAGCTCCGGTTGTTCAAACATCGGATTATGTCCGCTGTGCTCGAAGATTACCTTCTTCACATGGGGGTATGTCTCGTCGATAGCCTCCCACAAGGAGACAGGCCCAACCAGATAATCATATCTTCCCAGCCCGATAAAAACCGGCATACTGACATCCTTCAGCATCTGCAGCAGATTCATCCCGGCAAATACCTCGCCCCACAAATAATCCATAACCGGCATATTTGTTTGTACCTGTTCCCACATATAGGCTGCATCGAAGGAATAGTCGTAGAAGCTCTGTGCACCCATTCGAATACACATGTGAACGAAGCGGCGTTCCGGGTCCAGCCTGATGTCGCCTTCTAGCAGAGCCATATCCTGTTCGAATCCCGTCTTTCTCTCCAGACTTGCAGTCTCATTGAAAAATGCAGCGCTCTGACTTTGCCTTTCCCGGCTGTTGCTTGGGGCTGAATTCAGCAGAATTACTTTGTGAACCTGCTCCGGATATTTCCTGGCATACGCCAGCGCCATAAAAGCATGCCCCGAATGCCCCATTATGACCATATCACTCAGGCCAAGCTGCTGCCTTGCGAGCTCGAGGTCATCCAGCACCCGGTCCAGCCGGTACTGCTCCGGCTTCAAGGCTGCAGACGGACTGGCAAAACCTCTATGATCAAGGAATATAAACTGAAATTGCGTAAATAAATCTGCCGAGAAGAGTTGCGGATAATAGACGCTGCTGCCTATAACCAATATTTTTTGCCCGGTTCCTTGTACAATATAATTCAGTTTAACACCGTCATTGCTTATCACTTGTCCTCTGTTCATCTCAAAATCATCCTCATTTCATTTGTTTTTTTGCGCATCCCTCCTTTCCCTTCCTGAACCCATGATATTTTCCATTGAGCGTTCCAGCACTCTGCTCCCCCCTTTTCCAAACGATTATATCATTCTCCTGTTGTTTACAGATGGGAGGAATTAAGTGTTTAATATTATGGAAGCTGAGAACTTTCCGGATTAAGATGAAATGAATGAGGATGCGGATTGATCACAGGGGGGAAAGTGATGGTAAAGTACATCTATAAGAACAAAGAAAGTGAAGCCAAAATGCATGATTTTTACGATAAAGCACTTGCTGCTCTAGATGTGATGTACGAAGAGCAGATCATTAACACCAGTTATGGAAGCACACATTTGCTTATCGTTGGAGATAAGTTAAAGCCGCCTTTATTTACCCTGCACGGTGGAAACGGTATTAACCCGTTGAATCTAAAGCTTTTTTTGCCACTGCTTGATAACTATTGCATTTATGCACCGGATGTAATTGGCATGCCCGGAAAAAGCACCCCTTATCGAAACCTATCCCCCTCGAAAGATGATTACGGTTGGTGGATCAGTGAGCTGCTGGAAGCCTTAAGATTTAACAGTATGATGTTCGTTGTCAGTTCATACAGCTCGGCTATGATGTTATCACTGGCCAAAGTTGATCCTGGTAAAATAACCAAGGCTGTGCTGCTCGCTCCTTCCGGTATTGCTCATGGTTCACTCCTGCCCATCTTTACAAAAATGATGATTCCTATGATGACGTATATGCTTCATCCTTCGCAAGAGCGGCTGGTTAAGATCTTCGATCCGATGCTGACGGAAAAGGATGTGCTATGGTACCAATTCTTTAATCTGCTCTTGGCCTGCTACAAGATGGAAATGCGTGCTCCGAGAGAGTTCAAACGAAAAGAACTGAATGGTTACTCTTCGCCATTACTAATTATTTGTGCAGCAGATGATATTTTTTTCCCTCCCCACAAGGTCTTCCCAAAAGCCCGGACAGTCCTTGGAGGCTGCGATATCAAGGAGATGATCATCAAGGGGAAACATTTGCCCACAGCAGAAATCATGTGTAATGTATGTAAGGAAATTGATCAGTTATTTAAAGAAGTACACGAACATCAATAAAACATTCTATTCATACCAAGAAAGGAACTCAGGGCTGTGGGGACTATTCTGATTATTGAAGATCATGAGGATATCAATCTAATGCTGGCCGAAGCATTAAAGGGTGCGGGATATCAAGTGAAATCACTTTTTACCGGCGCTGACGGATTAACAGAAATCAGGAATACTCGTTATGATTTGATTTTGCTGGACATTATGCTTCCATTCCTAAGTGGGGATGAGCTCCTTAAAGAAATCCGTGGTATTTCGGAAACACCCGTGATCATAATTTCCGCCAAGGATAAGGTGGGTACGAAGATCGACCTGCTAAAGCTGGGGGCGGATGACTATATTACTAAACCCTTTGACTTAGGCGAAGTTGTGGCACGGGTAGAATCGAATCTGCGGCGTTCACAGCAACAGCAAAAAAATCAGTTCCGGTATAAAGATCTGTCGCTGGACGACCAGACTAAACGCGTAACGGTAAATGACAGCGAAATAGATCTGACTGCCAAAGAATATATGATCCTGGAGCTGCTGCTGAAGCATCACGGCAAGGTGTTCACCAAGGCGAATCTGTACGAAACGCTCTGGCCGGATGATGATGCAGGGGATGAGCAGACGGTCAAAACTCATGTCAGCAATCTGCGCAGCAAGCTAAAAAAAGCAAATCCGGCTATAGAATACATAGAAACGGTATGGGGCCTCGGCTACCGCCTGTACAAGGAGTAAAAGCTGTTCCCGGTAGTTTCCGGCAGTTTTTCGACTGTTTTTATCCGCTTAACCTTTTCTGAACCTACCGCCTTTACACTATAGCCAGAAAGGATTGGTGGGCATGATGAACAAATATGTGCTGCGAACAAAAGGTTTGACAAAAAACTACAAAGGTGCAAATGCGCTTAAGGATCTGTCCCTAACAATGGAAGCCGGCCGGATTTACGGTTTAATCGGGCAAAACGGTGCCGGCAAATCTACATTAATGCGTATTGTGGCCGGACTCGCTTTCCCTTCCTCCGGAAGTATTGAGCTATTTGGTCAAAACGGCGAAACGGCGCTGCAGGCGGAACGGAAAAGACTGGGCTGTATGATTGAGCATCCTGCGCTAACCCCGCATATGACGGCAAAGCAAAACCTCACCTTTCATAGGATCATGCGCGGTATCCCCAGTGAGACCCTGGAAGATGAGCTGCTGGCATTGGTTGGCCTTAGCGGTACAGGAAAGAAAAAGTCCAAAAACTTCTCGCTCGGCATGAAGCAGCGGCTCGGGATTGCCATCGCTCTGCTCGGCGACCCCGAGCTGCTGATCCTCGATGAGCCGATTAACGGGCTTGATCCTTTGGGAGTGGTTGAGGTACGCAAGCTGCTGATCAAGCTGTGCGAGGAACGGCAAATGACTATCCTCATCTCCAGCCATAATCTGCCGGAGCTGTATCAAGTGGCGACCGACTATTTTATTATCCATCAAGGTGAACTCAAACAATCCATCACCCTCGCAGAGCTTGAGGAAAGTTGTAAGCATCATCTGCGGATCAGCTGTGATCAGCCGGAGAAGCTGGTCAGTATTCTGGAAATGCAGCTGCACACCGGTAACTACAAGGTTATGCCGGATCAGACGGTCAAGCTGTACGATTATTTAAATGAAAAGGAACGGGTGGCACGCACTCTCTTTGACAATAGGATCGTGGTTACTAGCCTGAGTATCGAGGGAGATACCCTTGAGGATTATTTCATTTCGGTTATTGGGGGTGACCGGAATGCCTAATCTGATCCGCGCCGATTGGTACAAGGTGCGCAAATCCAAGGCGTTTGTCCTTTCATGCTTGTTGTCATTTATAAGCGCTTTAGGAATGAATCTGATTTCCTATTGGATTGGGCAAGGCCAGATGGCTGCGGAGCTGGGTTCACTCACCTTCAGCTTATCCGATCTGTTCATTCTGACCCTTCTAGGCTCGTTCCTTGCAGGCAGCTTCATCTGCGGAGATTTCGAGCATAGAACCATACAAGATGCCATTTCATGCGGCCATAGCCGGTTTAAGGTTATGCTCAGCAAGGCAATTGTGTATTTCATAGCTACTGCCGTTCTGCTGCTTCCCTACATTGTGATCACCAGCATTGCTTTCAGTACAGGTGAAAAGTTTAGTACACCTTATGCCGCTTCGGTGTTTTTGCAAATATTGGATAACAAGTCCGGCATCCCCTTTGATGCTGAGTCCCTGCTGAAGCTGATCGCGGTCATGCTGACCCTGTTGACGGTTTATGCTGCGCGGCTGAGTATTTGCATCCTGTCTTCCTTTGTACTGAAGAAGTCTTCACTTGTTGTAGGCATCGGGTTTGGCGGTACTATGCTTCTGGATCAGTCCCTGGGTCTGGGGAACAATCTTCCGTCTGTGGCAAAATTGTTCTCCTATACTCCTTTCGCCTCTGGTTATACGGTGGTGACTCTGGATGCAAGTGCCGGGGAACTGTTCAAGGCCACAGCAGTCAGCCTGGCATTTATCGCCCTGATGCTAGCTGTCTCCTATAGCGTATTCAGAAGATCGGAAATGAAATAGCAGAAAGGCTGGTGATGATGTTGGCAATTGCAGCAGGTTTCCTGGGGTGTTGTGTAGTTATGCTCATCCTGTATATTGTTGTTCTTCAGCTGCAATTGCGCAGCATCAACCGGCAGCTGGACAAGCGGCTGGGCATACAATCACGTCAGCCGCTCAGTCTGGAGCTCATCAACCCCGAGTTGAACCGCTTAACGGCTAATATCAACAAATCCTTAAAGGTTGAAGAGAACCTGCGTCTGGACAGCATCCTGGAAGAAAAAAGATTCAAGGAGCTGATTGCGAATCTCTCGCATGATCTGCGCACACCGCTTACCGCGATTAAAGGCTATCAGCAGCTATTGGAAACGGGCAAATTGTCTGAGGATCAGCAGCGCAAACTTCAAACAGCTCAGAAACATGCCGACAAGCTGGGAGCGTTAATTGAACAGTTTTTCGAATATGCCTATTTGGAAAATGCAGAGCCGGTGCCTGACAAGGAGCGCATCCATCTGAGAAACCTCGTGACAGAATGCCTGGCGGAATCCATCACTGAATTTGAGCAAAGACATCTGGCGGTGCATCTTGTAGATGCTGCGCCAGTGTTTGCTTTTGCTGATAAGAAAATGGTCGTTCGGATGGTCCAGAACCTGATCCGCAACTGTGTCACCCACTCGGACGGAGCAGTGGAAGTGCAGATACTCACTGGTCAACAAGCGGCTATCGTCTTCAGAAATCCAGTGAAGGATGCTACTGCTATTGATATACAGCGTATATTTGAACGTTTCTATACCGCAGATCAAGCAAGAGGCGCAACTACAGGACTGGGCTTGTCCATTGTCCGGCTGCTCGCGGAACAATCGGGCGGCAGCACCAGTGCCTCCATTCAGGATGGGGTGTTAGAGATAAGAGTCGAGCTGCCTCTATATGAATCCACCTCCATTGGAAATGATAGCCGCTGAGTAAGCTCTGGGTAAAATCATCGCCGCCCAATTGACGGAATAACAAATGCAGCGGCAGGTCTTAGAAGCTAAATTCATTAAATAGCACAACAGAGCACGGCAGGCACAACCTCCGCTGCTCTGTTTTTTTGTGCCGATGAGATGATTTGCAAGGGTTGAAATTATAAGATCAACGCTGTATGATATATCTAATAGTTACATATCTAATAGATACATTATAGTCAGGAGACAAGGTTATGGCCAAATCGGGAAATACAATGTTCGCAGTTCTGGGTGTCTTAACGAAAGGAGTCTATTCCGGATATGACATCAAGAAGCATTTCAGCGGCTCGCTTCATCATTTCTGGAGTGAAAGTTACGGGCAGATTTATCCTGCTTTGAAGGAGCTTGTTGCCCAAGGATATGCGGTGGAAGCCAGCACACCCAATCAAACACGCGGCCAGAAAAAGTATCAGATTACGTCTGAAGGCATGGATCATTTCCGGGAATGGCTGTCCGCCCCCATTGGCGCCCTTAACTACCGGGATGAATTGCTGCTGAAGGTTTTTTTTGCAACCCCTCAGGATAGAGAAGTCATTAAAGATTTGTTCGAATATGAGCTGGGTGAGCTCACAAATGCCATGGAGGTTTACCGCGAACAACAGCGTGCATTAATTACACAGAAGCAATCGCCGGAAGATTTACCGATGTGGATGTTAACCTTGAACTATGGGATCCTGTCAACTGAAGCTAGACTGCAGTGGTGCAAAGAATCAATTGAATGGTTAAATCAACAGCGTTAACGAGGGAGTGAAAAAAGTGAATCAGAGTGAACTGCATAACATCCAGGGTGTAAACTTTAACATCAAAGTACAAGGAGCAGGCGAACCGCTTGTGCTGCTGCATGGCGGCTACTCCAACCTCAAGGTGTGGGATCTCCATGTGGAAAGATTGGCTCAAGCTTATCAGGTGATCCGGTATGATCAGAGAGGATATGGACAAAGCGATGCTATCACCACTCCCTTCTCCTATTATCAGGATCTGAAATCCGTTCTGGATCATCTTGGGATTACCCGTGCCAGTCTTGTCGCCTCTTCTTTTGGAGGGAGTGCTGCGATTGACTTCGCTCTGGCCTATCCGGATCGTGTCAGCAAGCTAATCCTTGTTGCCCCTTCCGTTAACGGTGCCAAGTATCCCTTGCGGCTGTCCTGGGAAGGCATGAAGGATTTTCTGAGAGTCCGCCGGGTTGGAATCGGTAAGGCTGCGGAGCATTTTATGAAGAACCGCTTCTGGCACTACATAGTTCCACAAGATCAGACGCTTCGTGCCCAGTTCAAAGAGCTTTATGTCAGTAATGAAGTCTTTTATCAAGGCAAGCCTAATTTTCATCGTCCTTTAATGCCTAAGGCCTACAGTCGCTTAAATGAAATCAGTCATCCAACACTTGTTATGGAAGCCGGGCTGGATTTACCCTTCAACAAGCAGATCTGCAGATACGTACATAAGAATATTCCAGCTTCAGAATTCGTCCAGCTGCGTCAATGCGGCCATTATCCACATCTTGAACAGCCTGCTGAATTTATAGAGTTGATTATTGAATTCTTAAATAAAGACCATATAAATTGAACTTATAATTCTTCTATTTTGGGGTTGGCCGTGACTACAGAGAATATTTGGACTTCCGGCCGCTGTTAGGTTTGGATTTCCTGAATTTAACCGCGAATCGCGGTAGAAATCCAAACCTTGCCCACGCTTCCGAAGAGAGCTTTCCTGCGGAAAGCTTTCAGGCGGACGCTATCGCTCCTCCAGTTCCAAAATTCCCCTCCGCCACTTTACCCTAAACATAATTCTCAAGTTCAATCTATATAGATGGCTCGCCCCGGCGAAAACACACAAAAAAGCCTGCGGCAAGGCGCAGGCTTTCGTTGTTTTTCTATCGCGTTCCATTACTGCGCAGTAGTGATGCTAGAGTCTCCACAAGGTAGCACAACTCGTAATACCCGCGCCTACCGACCACATAAAGAACAAGTCGCCGGGTACCAGCGTCCCATCCTTAATCGCATGGTGAAGGGTGATAAACGGACTGCTTGTGCCTGTGTAGCCATAAATATCCCCAATGTAAGGGAATTTAACGAGTTCCTCGTCCAGCTTGCCCGCGATATCTTTAATGACGCTCAAGTTTAACTGACTAAGGATATAGTGCTTCACATCACTTTTAGTATAGCCATGTTCCTGAAGCAGCTGTTCAATATTGGATACTGCTGTCGGAAAAGCTACATTGACGTTATACTCCGGATGAAGATAGATTTTCTTCTCTTCAAGCGACAGATGTTCTCCGTACATTTGTGTCATGCCTCCGGCAGGGAACTGCATATCCTCCGCCTTCTGCGTATTGGTGTAGTAAGCCGAATCTATCAGGCCGGAATCCGTGTCCTCCACTCTCTCCAACAGAACCGCACAGGCCGCATCTCCGCAAAGTCCCTTGGACGCCAGGTCCCCTTCTTTGTAGAAACGGGCAATCTGCTCCGACCCTACAATGAGTGCGTATCTCACTCTGGGAGTGGATATCATGGATCGGGCTGCTTGGTCAGCAGCGACAACCATACCTACACAGTTGGCATTGCTGTCATAGATAATGCAGGAATCTTTACCCTCCAGCGCCTGATGCACAAATGCAGCATCTGTCGGAGCGCTGAAATCATGTGTTCCTGAGGAGAATACGATCATATCCAAATCGCTTCCGCTGAGACCACAGTTTTTCAATAGCTTTTTGGATGCTTCAATAGCCATATAAAGCGTGCTCTCTTCATAGTCCGCCGCGTAATAACGATCCTTACGGCCAAAGAACTCCCAAATGCCGATAAGCTTGTCTGCTGAGGATCCGGCCTGCTGAGCCAATTCTTCATTGCTGATCTTATAGGCAGGATGGTGCACTTCGGTGCTTACTATTTTGACATTAGCCATGGTTGACCACCCTCTGCTTTAGATTTAGGATTTAGGATTTAACGATTGCCCAAGCCTCTTCCACCGTATCCACAAAATGTCCTTTAAATCCGGCGCTTGGAGCTACTCTCTGTAATTGAGATTTGGCTACCACTTTCTTCGGATTCACCAGAACCGCATGTTTAAATCCGTTATACAGCACATAGCAGCGTTCCAGAACCGGCAGTATCTCCGGCTTGAATGGCGCCATATCATTGCAGTCAATAATCAGAGACATCTCGTGGATCGGCAAAGTTGGCATGGATGCTTCGAATATTTCCACTTCTTTTACTGTTTCAGCCAATTCGGCAAATCCATGCAAGCTGATGAAGATGGTGTTGAATTCCGGGTACATTTTAGTTTCTGCGATCATTTTTTAATGACACTCCTCTAGTTGTTTTTTTCAATTTACGATTGCGGGATTCATTGGAAATAGGTTCATACCCAAGATTTACCGCTTTACTACTATCGTCAAATTGCACTGTTTTTTTGATAGTTTCGGAAAATTCATTTATGGTGTTCTGACTATTGTACGAAGCACAATATAGTCATTCGCGTCGCGTGAGATCAAAGTATCTTTATTAAAATACACAAAATTGTCCGCACTGCGGTTTCGTTCCCCAAGCAAAAAGAGTTCCCCGTTTCGGAGGTTCACTCCGCGGGCTACTAGTTTATTGTTCATCATTTCCGAGAACACCGCATAATTGTCACCCACGATTAATAGATCGTTCCGGTCGCCAATTACCCATTCACGTTTGAGCAATACTTTAACCGGGGCTCCGGCTTTACTGCGGTCCATCGTCATATAGATGAAGTAATTTTTGGTCTTGCCGGCAGCATCCACTTCTTTGGAGTCAATCATCCAGACAATATCTTTACCATTCGAAGCTACAAGGTTGAAGGATTCATTTTCTTTCAGCTTGTAAATCTCAATTGTTTTTGAACTTGGCAGATCATACAGATACAACGTGCCGGTGTTCCATTTGCTATAGATGAACTTGTCATCTACAAACTGGTAGACCTGATCAAAACCGAGATCATTGATGGTCTGAGTTTCCAGCGTCGTTTTGTTAGTGAAGTAAAAATATGAGCCACTGCTGTGTGCATAATATTTATCACCCACACCGAGTAATTCCGGATTTTTCACTTCCAGCGGAAGCTCGCTTGTTTTTTTGGTTTTCAAATTGTACTGTACCAGCTTCTTCGGATAGATATTAATTTGTTTAGTCACTTCAATTGTGGACTCATAATAATAAACACTGTCTCCCAGGAGCTGCAAGTTCGTTTTGAACGTGTTAGTAGAAGTGACTTTCTCCGTCGTCTTCTTCTTCCAGTTATGTAAGTACAGCTGATAAGCCCCTTTGCTATCCTTCTCCAGTGAAGCGATCGTGTCACCCGTGAACTTGTAGTTGTAGTCAAGCGGCATGTTATATGCAGTTTTGACATCTGTAAAAGTGTACTTCGCAGCTGCGTGGACCGGAGTAGCAATCAGGGGTCCTGCAGCCAAGGCCGCAGCCAGAATAAACGCTAAACCTGGCCTTATTTTGTGGCGAATCTTCAAAAACATGTTTTTTTATTCTCCTTTTGTTGTATTTAGACAACAAAAAACCAAACTACATGAGCGTCCCCGCTGTCATGCCGCTTTCGTGAGCGGTTTAGACCGGTGGCTTTGCGTCTTCCGCCTTTCGGCGGAGTTGCCTTTGTTCATCAGCTGGCGCTTCCGAATCACAAACATATTTTGGTGTTTATTATCTATCTAAATTTATAATTCGACAATAGCAGTCATTATCCTCCTTTTTTCTCACATTCAAATATTGTTCGCTGTATCTGTTTTGTTACGATAGTGCGTAGATCCGTTTGACCATAAAATCGAAAAAACGCTGATTCCAGTTCTCTGACAGCCGTTCGGCCAAGTCTGCAATTAACGCTGCAGCGAGGTCCACCAGCTTCTTGACACCTGAAGGTAATGCGTCCGATCCAAGACCATTTAACGCTCCTGTTAACTCATCCAGTTGCTGTGGACTGAGTTTGCGATGCAGTCTCTTAATGCCGAGCTGCGCTGTAGAAGGATCTAATACATGCCGCAGAACCGCCATTAGATCTGCCGCCAGATGACTGCCGAGCCGATGTGCCCAGAGCAAATCGCCGCGAAGATACGCAGTTTCAAATTCCAGAAGGCTGAAAGTGAAACCGGAAAGGATCCTCGTAATCTCCGCATCCGACATGGGGAAGTTCTCTGCCTTGTAGTTGGCAAGACATCCCTCGGGATCATGCAGGACAAGGATTTGCTCGGTTTGTTTCAGACTCTCCTCAGTCACCGTATAAAGATCGAAATGCAGTCCGTCTTCAAACACGCCAACAATTTGCGGGCCTACGAAGTTAGCTTCCGACCAGAATATCAGCGGTTTATAGCTCTCCATATAGGATATTCTGCACGCTAAAAAATCCGTCAAGCTCTCGCTGTGTACCAAACAGTACAAATCAACATCCGAGTAAGCATCCTGCTCTCCTCCGGCATGTGCACCTTTCAGAAATACCGCCCTGACTGCCGGATCACCCTTTACGGCCAAGCCTACCAGACGGATTGCTTCGTCTTGTTTCATTCTCTCTTCCCCCTGCAATGTGTAGTATGATCTGAACATAATCTTTCTTTTTTTATTAAAAGTGAGAAATATTGTGGCGCTGGTGCGTCTTATATACAAATAAATCAATTGGAGGCACTGGATGAAGGCACAGGAAAACGATGAACAAATCATTGCCGAAGTGCTGCAGGGCAACCGTGAGGCCTTTGCGGTACTCGTAGACAGATACAAGTCGAGCTTGTATGGTCTGCTGCTCGGTATAGGCGCCAGTCACCAGGATGCACAGGATTTGGCCCAGGAAACATTTATTAAAGCATACCAGAAACTCCGCGAGCATCATGGCCAATCAAGCTTTGCCGCTTGGCTGTACGCCATTGCGATCAACCACTTCAGGTCACTGAAAAGGCGGAAATCCCCAGGCCTAACAAGCAGTAACTTACTGGAGGAGAAGGACCGCGGGCCAACCCCTGAAGAGCAGTATATGCGTAAGGAAGACGAGCTTGAAATGCACCGGAAATTGTCCAAGCTTCCAGAGCGATACCGGATTGTACTGCTGCTTCGCTATACCAAAGAATTATCCTATGAGGAAATCTCAGCGATAACGGGAATGCCTATGCACCAGGTCAAAAATTGTCTCCACCGCGCCCGTCAAAAGCTGAAGAAACAATGGTCGAAATCCAGGGAGGGTTCCAATGAAAAAATGGGCTTACACCAATCACAATGACTTGTCCGGCACTGATAACGATCTACTGACGGATTCACAATTGTATACAAGTTCTAATCTGGCTGATGATTTCACAGAGCGCGTTATGGAACAAGTTCGCAATACTGAGATACTGCCCGCCTCCGGGCAAAAATTATCCGAGATATCCGGAATGCAAAAGGGCCGCACCATAAAAAGAGGCTTAAAGTGGGGCAGCACTGTTGCTGCAGTGATAGGAATTGCTTCATTACTGTTCTTTATAGGCAAATCAGGTACAGTGTCAGAGACGCTGTCCAACCCTCCACAGAAACCGTTCCTCCTTGCCAACCAGTGGGCAGAGCTTGGTCTGCTGGACGCCAAAATACTCGGAGTGGTGCAGCACCCTGGCATAGAGAAAACCGATAAAGGCTATACCTTTGTCCTGCAGGACGTAGTGGCTGATCCTACCCGTTTGGTGCTTAACATTAGCATTACGGATAAAACCGGACATGCTGCCAACGACGCAATGTCCAAATTTAATACCAGCCAATTGGAAATCCATGATGAACAAGGACACAACATCGGAGAACTGAAAGAGATCATGCCCTTGGCCAGTGACATTTATGGAAACTCTGGTCAAGCCTCTCTGCTGTTGACTTACGTATTCCCTGATGAAGGCCCAGGAAGCACCGTAGTTATTCAAGGCAATATTCATGAACTGGCTTCAAACAGCAAAACAGAAAAGGTAGTCGCCGGAGACTGGAGCTTCAGCTATGAAGCGGATATGACCGCAGCGCAGGCATTAACAGTAACCACAGATTTGAAGGACCATGTCTATACTACTCCGGATGGGATGAAGCTGGAGATGGATCAAGTGATGCATACACCTGCAGGTGCCACACTGAAATTCAACACCTCGCTTACTGGAGAGGCAGCCAGCCTTATTTCTGCCAATTCCACTAATTTTAGCCACGATTTTGGGGTCATGTTCCATTTTGAGGATGAGAAAGGTGAAGAACTTTCAAGAATCAACAGTTACATCTCCGGAGGTATTATCGACACTTCCTTCGGCTACACTGTCAGATCAACAGAACAAGCCGGCAAGCAGCACTGGACCTACTATTTCAAGAGCCTTCCATATGACAGCCGGCAAGTACGGTTCATCCTGGATGGTTACAATAGTCCCGTCAAATCTAACGATTCAATGACGTTCCATCCTCATGAGCTTAATGAGAAACCCGCAGTATTTAGTGCTCAAGGTGATGTGCTGAAGGTGAACAAGATGGAGATCAAGGAAATCACAGATGAACCGGGAATATCCGGCTGGATGTCGGTCAGCGGCGAATTTATCAACAGATTTGCCTATAACAAATGGGTCGCCCGCGATGGACTAGGAAAGGAATACAAGGTTATTTTTAGAGGTTCTTATAGCGACGGTGAGACAATCACATTTGGAGAGACGGACAATCATGCGAATGAAGCCTTTCTCATTGCCAAAGGCATGACTGAACTGCCCGAGGAGCTGACGCTCCGCCGGGTCATAACGGATAAAAGATTTACCGATGTGAACTGGAGCTTTGATCTGCCAAAAATCGAAGTGAAAAAACCTTGAGTTTGCTTCTATTCTATTGTGGATCTGGAACTTCTGATCCGATATGCCATTTGATGTAGTCATCTTTCAGGATGCTGTACACTTCAAGATCGACGATTCCTTTGCCTGACCATACACTGGCTTGTCTCAAAGTCCCTTCTTTCATGAAGCCGTTTTTCAGCAGCACCTTTTTGGAAGCCCTATTGGGGGGTATTACTTCAGCTTGAATTCCACCCCACCCCAATGGGCTTGCTCCAAAAAATAGCCGACCGATACCATATTTACTTTCTGATTAAAATCAAATGCCTCGATAATACCAAGCAATTTGTCATTATCATTACAGCTGAATATTTATGTAATTGCATCCCTCTTCATTTATTGTCTTTGAACACTCCCGCCACCTGTAGAGGTGGGGGATTCTTGGGTCATTGCTTCCTTGAAGCAAAATGTATCGATTTTCTCAAATGTGAAAAATCGTACACCAAGCGATCCCTGTGGTTCCCACAGTTCTTTGCAAGACGGTTAAACCGCCATCATTATGATATTCTGTGCGGCATTTTCATCACGATCATGCGTTGTATCACAACCTGGGCAGACCCATTGCCGCACTGAAAGGTTCTTCACTTCGGGGTTGATGAAGCCACATACAGAACAGGTTTGGCTGGTGGGGGCAAAGGTATCCGCGATCTTAACCGTGCGTCCGTACCATTTCGCCTTGTAGGAGATTTGACGTTCGAACTCACTCCAGGACGCATCGGCGATAGACTTTGCCAGTTTGTGATTTTTGAGCATATTCGCCACGCGAAGGTTTTCTATACTGATCGTTTGGTTTTCGCGAATCAGTTTGATTGTGAGCTGATGCAGAAAATCATGGCGGCAATTGGCGATCTTCTCATGAATGGAAGCGACCTTTTGCTTGGCTTTGTGCCAATTAGAGCCGACTTTGCTACGGCGAGCCATACGGCGTTGCCAATAAGGCTAACTTCTTTTCGAAATGGCGATACCACTTGGGATTTTGAACCCGAAATCCATCGGAGCAGACGGCAAACTCTTTAAGCCCAAGGTCAACACCAATCTCTTTGCTGGCTTGAGGCAGGGGCTTAACGTCAACTTCACAGACGATGGATACGAAATATTTCCCAGACGCATTACGGCGAACGGTTGCAGACAGGATGCGTCCCTCTAAGGCTCTGGAATTGGCAAAGGGCATCCATCCCAGCTTGGGAAGCTTGAGTTGACGTTCTTCCACAGCAATGTTGCCGTTGGTATACTTCGTTGTGTAGCTTTGAACAGGATGTTTACGGCTTTTGAAACGTGGAGCTTGATTCTGTTTTTTGAAGAACCGATCAAAACTATCTGCTACGTTACGAACCGATGATTGCAAAGCAATACTATCCACGGTTTTCAACCATTCGAACTGTTGTTTGAGTGCAGGAAGTTGTGTGGCACAACGATTGTAGGATAAGCCTTTGCCTTTCGCCTTATAGGTATCATTCCATAAGCCTAAAAAATGATTGAACACAAAACGGCAACACCCGAACATCTGATGAATGAGTTGCTGTTGTTCATTTGTAGGAAAGATACGATACTTATAGGCTTTATGAATGAGCATGCCAACACAACCTCTTTCGATGAAGTATATAGGGATATTATAGCACATGCGTTCGTTTTCTTTGCAAAAAACACCGATTCATCCCCAACCTATAGAAGGTGGGGTGTTCTCGGCTTTCTTTGATAAATAACTTATCACACTTGTTGCTTTTTCCGGCCCCAATCTAATAAAGGATTGACCGATCTCCAGGGATCAGGTAATAATATACATATATATCATCAACAACGCAGAAGAAGAGTAAGTAGACATATGTGAGAGGACTTGCAGAGAGCCGGTGGTAGCTGCGAACCGGTGTCCGGCATATGATCGAATGGACTTTGGAGTTGCTTTCCCGAACCGTCGGCTACGATGTTGTAGGGAAATGCCGGGCATCCCGCCGTTATCAAGGGAGCGGTCTCGAGATCATGTATTCAGCGATCTCCGCACCGTATAACGAAGACTGGAACGCTTGCAATTGATGCTGCGAGACGGTCATTTAAGGTGGTACAACGACAACTTCGTCCTTATGGGACGGAGTTTTTTTGCATTGATAAGGGGGTGATGGCCATGGAGGATGGCTGGTGGTGGCGATTTATAATTTCTACACAACAACATTATACCAGGAGGTTTTTTAACGATGAAAGAACGTGTACTCACAGGAGATCGGGTTACCGGCAAACTTCACCTTGGCCATTACGCCGGCAGCCTGCAGAACCGGGTTATTTTGCAAGATCAATATGAATCCTATGTGTTTCTGGCGGATGTTCAGGCACTGACAACCCATTTCGATAGACCCGAATTGATCCGCAGCCATATCCGCGAGATTATGCTCGATTATTTGTCTGTAGGCATTGACCCCGGCAAGACAACCCTTTATGTACAGTCCATGATTCCGGAAATCGCCGAGCTGACGATCTTCTTCTCTATGTTTGTTACGGTGAATAACCTGCGGCACAATCCAACAGTAAAAGCAGAATCGAAAAACAGCAGTCTGGATGAAATGTATTATGGTTTCCTCGGTTATCCGGTAAGCCAAGCGGCCGATATTGCCTTTTGCAAAGCCACCATCATTCCCGTTGGTGAGGATCAGCTGCCGCATCTGGAGCTGACCCGTAAAATTGTGCGCCGGTTTAACGAGCTGTATAAGCCTATATTTGTGGAACCTCAGGCGTTGATCAGTGAAACACCCCGGCTGATTGGCACAGATGGCAACGCGAAAATGAGCAAAAGCCTCGGCAACGCCATAACGCTCGATGCTTCAACGGAAGACCTTGCCCACAAAATAAAAAGAGCAGTGACAGATCCTGCCCGCGTTCATAAAAATGATCCCGGGCATCCGGATATCTGTCCAATTTATGCTTATCACCGGGCCTTTCTTCCGCAAGACGCCGCTGAAATCCGCGAAGGCTGCGAACGCGGGACCATCGGATGTTCGGCCTGCAAAGAACGGATCACCTCCACGCTGGAAATGCTTCTGGCACCGATGCGGGAACGCCGGGCCTATTATGCGGCCAGACCAAAGCTTGTCGATGATATATTAATGGCCGGCACCCGCCATACCCGGTCTCTGGCCCAGGAAACGATGAACGAAGTCCGCGAGGCGATGAAACTTGATTACTTTAAATGAACTCGAGATGCTATCAACGAAGGATCTGGAATAGATGACTTACAGCTGAATAATTGTGAATAGCAAAGAGGCCGCTTCAGCAGCGGCCTCTTCTTGTTGTTACATATAAATATCGACTACAGTACCTTCTGCTGTGCGCAGATTTTCAAAGTCTGCCTGTTTGATCCGCAATCCTCCAAGACGATAAGGATTGGCAAGCCGTTCGGCCTGAACCTCCTTGCCGCCCACGGTTACAGAGCGGAGATTGCCTTCTGCACAGTGGTAGATGAACGATACCGGAGAACCGCCATATTCGAAGTCAAAGCGGGTTCCATCCAGTTCATCCGGCAGTACAGGATCAATGATGAGGTCACCGCCGTCCTCACGGATGCCGAGCACGTTGGAGATCAGCTGATTCATGTAGATTCCGGGACCGCTGGAATAAATTCTCCAGCCGCCTTTAACGGCTACCGAACCATTCCGCAGCTCATTGAACCGCTCCTGCGCTTCGTAACGGTTAGCAAATTTCCCGTCCGAGCTGCTGAAGTAGGCATTGCTCTGACGCAGTTCAGCATTCGGCACGGCATCGCGGATCCCAATCGGATTAATGACCGCCAGTCCGTTCCATACCTGATCCCGCTTGCCGATCTTTGCCATAGCTTCTACGAACCGGATATGCGCATGCACATATTGAAGTCCGATTTCGCGTCCGAAATTAGCCGCCTGCTCCGCCCGTTTAAAATGCGTGCTGACTCCGCCGGCATATTGAGCCGGATGGTTCATCAGCCGCACACCATCCGGGCAGAGGAATTGCTCCATGATCAGCTTGTAATGCGACTCCATTTGCTCTGGTGTGAGCAGCTCGCCGATCATGCTGCGGGTCATCGGCAGCAGCCGGTATTGAATACCTGTCTCCTGATCTTCTGGATGAAGCATAGGCTTGGCATCCTGCGGATCTTCGAAATACAGGAAGCCTGGAATCACTTCTGTTCCCAGCATGTAACGGTTGAAATCACTTTTGATCCCTTCCGCCAGCTGCTTCAGCTCATTTGACCAAGCTTCATCATTGCTCTGCAGCACTCCGGATAAACCGAGCACTGTCTGATAGGTAAGCGCAACTGTCCAGCTGCTGACCATATACTGCTTCAGCTGTGCGTTCGCCGGCTGGAGCGTATCATCCCAATCCCCGTCGCCGTAAGAAGACAGGAACGTATCATGCAGGAAGTGAGATTTAATGTAATCCAGTTCTTTGTTGGCATGTTCCCGCAGCGAAGCTGTAGTTTCCGTAAAGTCAAAGCTGTGCTTGCGTGTATATGGAATCTGTTCATCCAGTACAGCAAAATCAAGGGTTGCCCGCAAGTAATCCCCCAGCACTTTAAGCGGCCAGACAATAATATCGCCGTGGCTTTCTTCCTGCTGAATGGATGTGTATTTGTCGAACATGAACCACTGTGGCCAGCTGCCGTCATCTTCATACTGATGGGCAAACACGGTCAGCAGAATCTCGCGCACCTGCTCATATTTGTGTGTGGCGAGGAAATATTCCACCGGTCCCTGGCACACATCACGCGTCCCCCATGCTGCGCCCCCATACTGCTCAAGACCATGAGGCACCGAGTAATGAACCAGCATATTGTGAGTGTACCACCAGGCCAACGCATTCACTTTGAACAGTCCGCCTTCGACTCCGCTTTCCTGTGTCAGTTTGAAACCGTTCATGACACCGGAGAAAAACTCACGGTAACAGGTGATTTCTTCTGTGACGGGTTTACTGGAGAGCGGACGTTCCTTGCCATCCAACAAGCCCTGTAATGTCAGCGTCCACTCTGCGCTCTCCTCCAGTTCAAGCACCGCTAGCGAAGCACTGCCCTGAACCGGTCCGTCTGCCAGCAGACTTTCATCTCCCAGACGGTAAGAAGCCCCATCCATGGACATCTTGTAAGTGAGCTCCGGATATACCTCAGCACTCGTTCCGGACTTCTCGCCGCGGAAGCTGATCACTCCGTTCGGATCCTGAGCCATTTGGTAAGGCACCTCATACTCGGCCACATTCATCGTAATCTGGTTGCTGACGAGGAAACGGTAGGCTTGGCCGCTTACAGATCGCACATGCAGCTTTACTTCCGGTGAATCAACTGTTGTATAGTTGGTAATTACAAGCGTGTCGGAAAGAGTTTTATAGTACCAGCGCACGTAGTTAAAGCCGATTTCAAATAGCGACGGCATCGTAAGCATACGGTATTGTCCATCCATTTCCACATAAATACGCTGTCCTGAAGTCTTGTACACATTCAGCGCGTTACGGGGGTTGGACATCATTTTATTGAAATTCGTATTACCGACTACCACCTGGGAATTGAAAACCCCATACATATACGAGGTTGTGGTCATGACCTCAGCACCCAGATGAGCATTGTCCCCGCTCATCAGAATATGCCCATGCGGACGTTCGACCAGCAATTCCTTACGCTTGAGCACAATATGCTCATAGGTGCCGGTAAAGAAGGCCAGCAGCTGGCCGCCATCACGTTCTTCCTCAAATCTCTGCGGGAACAATGAGTTCAGCTCTTCTTCAAGCATGTCTACAGTTTGCAGCGGAGTTCCAAAACGTGAAGATAAGGAGGTCTGATTCAGCCAATGACCTGTTTCCTGAACATCTCCCAGGGCTTCAGCCTCATCCCACGCTTGACGCAGTGCCGAATTAAATTCCAGCTCTGTAATGGCTGCGGGATGGTCTTCACGGAACAGTCCGTAAAAAGTAAAACTTGCGGCTCCATCCAGTTGAACTTTCTCGGATTTCAGCGCCGTATAGGCAAATTCATATTGATAAATCTCATTGGCCAGCTGTTCCTGGTACAATGCTTCCGGTTTGTCGGTTTCCTTGTAGGATAATCCGAAGAACTGGAATCCATCAGTGGAATACCCGGTAGCTCCAGTGAGAGCACCTTGCTGCAGGTACGGGAACTTGCCGCCTTGCGGCTGATTTTGCCGGGAGCAGACCACATATCCATACTTCTCATCCTCAAATACCGCATGATCAATATATTGCGATAAATAGGCTTCATTACTGGTGACAGCTGCGGGAGAAGCAATCCCCACGTCTTGACTGTAGATGACGTCCAGCAGCACATTGCTGCCTTCAACTTTCACATCCCAGAACCACACCCCACGGCTGGACAAAGTAAATACCACCTGATAACGGATATCCGTCAATAGCCCTGGGACATCCGGACCCGCAGTAATTTCACCTTGCCACACCAGGCGTTTGCCATCCTGACGGAAACGGCTGCTCGATTTCACACCAAGTAGCGGAAAGACCTGAATGCCATCTTGCAGGTGCAAACGCGCATAAAGATTCCCGGGCGCACCATCTACGCTATTAGACAGCAGCTGATTAATCATCATCGTCCCGCCGACAGCCTGGTACAGGTCGCCGCTTTCCAGGAAAGTAAAAGTTAATCCATCCTCGTGAAGCGACAGCTTGGAGCCAGTTCCTGTTATAGTTGTCATTTCTACTCACTTCCTTATCTGCTGCGGCAGATTGCCGCTATTCGTCGGTATTTGTGTTTAACATTTCGCATTATTTAAGCAAACGGAAAGACGCTGCCTGAACATCCTTGCTGCTAGCGCCGATGAACAGGCTGAATTGGCCGCGATCACTGCTTACGGACAAGTCACTGTGATGATAGCGGAGCATACTTTCGTCAATCTGGAAGACGACCTCGCTGCTTTCTCCCGGAGCCAGTTCGACCTGCTTGAAGCCTTTCAGCTCTTTAACCGGGCGGACTACCTCTGCGGATACATCACGGATATAAAGTTGAACCGTTTCTGTTCCAGCCATCTTCCCGGTATTTGTGACAGTCACCTTCGCCTCAATCGGCTGATCACCCTTCATTGTCTCCGCTGAAAGTGTAAGTCCCTCATAGGAGAAATCCGTATAACTTAGACCGAAGCCAAATGGCAGCAGCGGTTCGTTAGGAATATCAAGGTACTGGGAAATATAACGGTTGCCTGTCTCTTCTTCCGGTTTGGGACGGCCGGTGCTGAAGGAGTTATAATAAACCGGAATCTGGCCAACGGAATAAGGAACGGACATACTAAGCTTTCCGGATGGATTAACCTTTCCGTATAACAGATCTGCCAGCGCAGCACCGCCTTCACTTCCCGGGAACCACGCTTCAAGTACAGCATCGGCAAGATCATACACACCATGCAGATCGAGCGGGCGGCCGTTAAACAGGACAACAGCTAAAGGTTTGCCCAGCCCTTTCATCAGCTCAATCAGTTCCAGCTGCGCCTGCGGCAATTTGATATTGCTGCGGCTGCCGCCTTCACCGCTCATCTCTGAAGATTCACCGACCGCAAGCACGATTACATCGGCATCTGCAGCTGCTTTCAAGGCCTCATTACGCTGAGACTCACTGATCGTGTCGATGCCGCTTCCCTCTGCAATAATCACATTGCCCGGATTTTCGCTGAGTATACGCATGGATTCATCAAGCTTGACCGCCGTCTCTTTAGAACCCGTCCACGACCACCAGCCCAGAATATCTCCGCTATTCGCAAACGGACCGATCAATGCAACCCGTTGCTCAGGCGCCAGCGGCAGTACACCTTCGTTCTTAAGCAGTACGCTGGATTTCTCGGCGAGCTTGCGGGAAACCTGGCGATGCTCGGCGGAGAACACAATCTCGCGTTCAAGAACCGGATCCGCACCACGCATTGGATTCTCGAACAAGCCCAGCTTTTCCTTCAGCTTCAGTATCCGCAGCACAGCTTCATCAATCAGCGCTTCATCCACAAGGCCTTCTGCTACCAGTTCCGGCAGATGATTCACATAGCTTGTGGTCATCATATCGATGTCGACGCCACTCCAGATTGCCTTAAAGGCGGCTTCTTTTTCGTCTTCGGCAGCACCATGGGCAATGATTTCCTTAATAGCCGCCCAGTCTGAAATGACGATTCCCTCAAAACCCCATTCTTCACGCAAAAGGCTGCGCAGCAGCTTGCTGTTTCCGGTTGCCGGAATCCCGTCCACAATATTAAAGGAAGTCATCACCATCTCGACTCCTGCGTCTACCGCTGCTTTATAGGCCGGCAAGTAGTATTCGCGCAGCTGGCGTTCCGACAAGTCGACTGAATTGTAATCACGTCCGCCTTCAGCCAGTCCATAAGCTGCAAAATGCTTCACGCAGGCTGCAACACGGGAAACATCATTTCTCAGGTCATCCCCTTGGAATCCCTGTACAAATGCCTTGGCAAATACAGAGTTCAAATAGGGATCTTCACCAGTTGATTCCATCACACGGCCCCAGCGGGCATCTCGGACCAAATCCACCATCGGCGCAAAAGTTACATGAAGTCCTGATACTGCGGCTTCACGCGCGGCGATTTCTGCGCTCTGTTCAGCGAGTTCCGGGTTCCAGGAGCAGCCGATCGCCAGCGGAATCGGAAATATCGTCTTGAATCCATGTACAATGTCCGCCATAAACAGCAATGGAATGCCAAGTCTGTTATTCTTCAGATGTTCTTTCTGCACAGCCATCATTTTCTCTGCACCGGCTATTCCAAGTACGGAACCAGCCGCAAGTTTGGTCTCGCTGCCGATACCGAGCTCCTCCATAGGTCCGGTGATTTCCGAATGATCGCCCGGCTCATCATAAAAGGGGGCTGCGAGCTGCAGCAGCTGGGCGATCTTTTCTTCAAGTGTCATGTGCTTAACATATTTGTGATAGAGATGTTCAGTCATGGTTGTGTTCCCTCCACCGAAACGAAACGTTTCTATTCTATTATCTCTTTATTTATATGGTCTTTTCTAGTATGTGTTATCTATATTTCATAAACGTTTCTATTAATTTCGACAGCAATACGGAGCAGTAAGAGTGCCAGAATCTTCTCTTGCCTGATAAATAACCGGAAGCTTGCCGCCGCGCTAGTCCAAGAACAAAGCGTTCGGCGGGATTATCGCATCCAGCTCCGATTAACTGTTGATTTTAACCGAGTTCCGTTCAATCAGTTCGATCTTGAGCTTGTAGAAATCGTTGACCTCATCTCCGTTCAACCTTTGGAACAGCAGATGTCCGGCCAGCGAACCGGATTCGTACATCGGTTGACGGATGGTGGTCAGCCTTGGCTGAAGGTATTCGGCTAACTGGATATCGTCAAATCCAATGACCGAAAGATCATCCGGCACGGAAACTCCGGCTTCCTCCAATGCCTTCATTCCCCCGACTGCCATTTCGTCATTGGCATAAAACACCGCCGAAGGCAGCTCACCCTGCACCAGCATCATCTTCGTTGCTTTATAACCGCCCTCACGGACAAAGTTGCCGCTCAGCTTCCACTTCGTTTTTTCATTTAGTCCCGCCTCACGCATGGCACGCAAATACCCCTGATAACGCAGTGCATTGTCATAAGAGTTCGCAGGTCCGCTAATATAAGCAATGGAATGATGCCCTTTTTCAATCAAATGACGGGTCGCACTATACCCACCGTGTTCGCTGTCTACCACTACATTAATAAGGCCTTCACCGGAAATCAGACGATCCATCACGACGATTGGAAAACGCGCACCCGCAGCAGCGTGAAGAAGATCTACTGTAATATTATGAGCCAGCACAATAGCGCCATCTACTCTTTTTTCGAGTAAATAACGCACAGCCGTGGAATCTTTTCCACCCATCGAACTGCAGGCAATCAGGTCATAGGAGTTGGATAGCGCAACATCCTGAATGCTGCGGATGAGCTCCGAATAATAAGGACCGGACAAATCCGTTAATATGAGTGCAATCGTATTGGTCCGGCTCCGCTTCAAATCCATGGCAAAGCCGTTTTTTTGATAATTCAGCTGTCTTGCTGCTGCCAGAACTTTTTCTCTCGTTTTTGCGCTAACCTTGCTGTCCCCGCTCATCGCATACGAAGCCGTGGACAGCGCTACCCCCGCCAGCTTGGCCACATCCTTGATTGTTGCCATCCATTTCAACCCTTCCTGAGCCCTGCATTATTTCTCTCTATACTATTTTATGCCAGAGATCGTATATCCTTCTATGATATGCTTCTGGAAGAAGATAAATATGATAATAATTGGAATGACCATAAATGCCGCACCGGCCATCTGCAGTCCAAACGCTGTACCATATTGGCCTTTCAGCAAGGACAAACCTACTGAGAGTGTATACAGTTTCTCGTCATTGGCGATAATCAGCGGCCACAGGAAGCTGTTCCAGGCCCCGATAAACGTCAAAATCCCTTGCACCGCAAACACCGGCTTCACGATCGGCACCATCAGCTGGAAAAAGATCCGCAGTTCGCCCGCTCCATCCAGCCTTGCCGCTTCCAGCAGATCCATCGGAATGGTAGTCATAAACTGACGGAACAAGAATATCGCAAACGCCCCTACCAAGCCGGGCAGAACGATACCCGCCATCGTATTTACGAGATGCATTTGATTAATAATCAGATACGTCGGGATCATGGTTACTTGTGATGGAATCATCATCGTACCCAGGATAATAAAGAAGAACTTATTTTTGCCCGGAAAATCAAATTTCGCAAAAGCATAGCCGGCCATCGCATTCAAAAACAGTCCTGCAAAAGAACATAACACGATAATCAGCGTATTTTTCAAATAAATTAAAAAATCCATCTTCACGAATAAATCCCGGTAGTTGTTAAACGTTGGGTGTGCCGGGAAAAGCGACGGTGGAATCACCGTAAATTCATTCTCTGGTTTAAAGGATGAACCGATCATCCAAATAAACGGCACCATCATCAGAAGTCCTCCGACAACGAGCAGGGTAATCATAATTCCTTTTTCCATCTTCTTCATCTTCAGTGCCATGCTAGTTCCCTCCTTCTTAAGCCTGCAGCATCACGCTGAAGCTTAGTATTCCACTTCTTTCTTTTTGACCGCGAATTGGATAAGTGTCGCAATAATAATGATGATGAACAGTATGAATGAACCCGAAGCCGCATAACCGAATTTGCTCAGCTGGAACCCGTTATTGTAAATAAAGAGCGCCATTGACATCGTTGCATTCAGCGGTCCACCTTTTGTCATCACGAGCGGCTCTTCGAAGAACTGAATCCAGCCGATCAGGGTCGTAATGGTCACAAAGAAAGTAGCGAATCCAAGCAAAGGAACGGTGATATAGCGCAGCTTCTTCCAGCCGGTTGCACCGTCGATTTCCGCAGCTTCATAATACGAACGTGGAATTCCCTGAAGGGCCGCCAGGAAGATGATCATATTGAGACCAATTGATTTCCAGAACGCCAGCAGGATAAGTGAAAATTTCGCCAGCACAGGATCTTGAAGCCATTGCTGCGCAGGCAGGTCAAACCAGGACAGAACATAGTTAAACAAACCGTACGTCCCGTTGTACAAATAACCCCATACTACGGCTACGGCCACAATGTTGGTAATGGAAGGCATATAATAAATCACCCGGAAGCTTTTAAACAGCCAGCCTGTTCCGTAATTCAGCAGCAATGCAACCCCCATGGAAGCAATAACCACGCAGGGAACCCCGACCACAACATAAATAAGTGTGTTGTACATCGACTTTAAGAAAATAGGATCTTTGAAAATATTAAAATAGTTATCAAAACCAATTGCACTAATATTCGAATAATCCGCAAGCCCCACCAAATCCATATCCGTAAAACTGATGACCAGTGCGATAATTATCGGGATAATCGAAAAAAGGGTCAGCAGGATTACCGCAGGCGCGATAAACAAATATGGATACTTATGCTTGTTCCACTGCTTGACAAATGAACTCACAACATCACACCCCTTCGCATTCTTTCACTTTCTTCCGTGTGGAAGGATATACAGGCATAATGCCGGAACCTCCGTAAAAAAGAGATCCCGGCAGTCAGCCTGACACAATACATCAATAATTATTTGTTGCCCAGCAATTCATTCGCTTTGTCGTTCAGCTTGTCCAGCTCGGTTTGTGTATCCGCTCCGCCCATGGTAATCTGCTCGAAAGCAGCCATTGCAGCCTTAGCGATTTCTTCATATTCTCTGACCGTTGGAGCAGGACGGGAATTTTCAAGCTGTTTACCGAACGCTGCAATCATTGGATCCTGAAGCGCTTTGTTTTCCCAAGCTGCTTTGAGTGCCGGCATGGAGTTAGAAGTTTCGAAATATTTCAGCTGTGCATCCTGTTCAGCCATGAAAGCAATGAATTTTGCGGCTTCATCAGGATTTTTGCTGTGGCTGAAGATGGACAGATCGGCACCGCCAATGGAAGAGGTGTTGGTTACTTTAGCAGGCAATGTCGTTACAGCCCATTTTCCGTCAATTTCAGGATTTTTCTCTTTTACAGTCTGGATCATCCAAGGACCGCTGATGAACATAGCCATTGTTCCGTCTTTGAATGCTGCTACAGTATCAAGGTCAGTGCCTTTAGGCGACAATCCTTCATCATAGAAGCTTTTCAGAAAATTAACAGTCTCCACATAGGCCGGTTGATTGAACTGCGGCTTACGGTTGCTATCAATAATTTCGCTGCCATTCTGCCAAGCAAAAATCACAGGGTAGATGGAGTCTTTACCTTCAATCGGCAAGGCATAATGTCCGGCTCCGCCTTTTTTCACCAGCTTCTTGCTAGCATCCTTCAGCTCGTCCCAAGTTTTTGGACCTTCAGGGTATCCAACATCACCAAGCATATCGGTGCGGTAGAACAGCGCCCGTGTCTCAACATAGAATGGGATACCGACCGTCTGGTCTTGATATTTGGTCGTTTCAACGGCTCCGTCAAAGAAGTTCTCCGGTTTCATGCTTGGATACTTTTCGATGTATGGAGTCATATCTTTCAACGCTCCGGCAGCGGCGAATTCAGGAATCCATGTGGTACCCATCTGAATAACGTCCGGGCCGTTTTTGGAAGCGACTGCGGTCAGCAGCTTATCATGTGCGGTATCCCATGGGATTGCTTGCACATCCACTTTAATGCCAGGATTTTTTTCTTCATACATTTTAGCAATAGGTTCTACGGTATCAGATGTACCCATGAACCATACTTTAAGCGTCTTGTTGTCTCCCGATGCTGCATTGTTGGAATTGTTGCCGCAACCCGCCGCAACTAATGAGAAACTCATCAACATTGCCATCATCGTAACTCCAGTTTTTTTCTTCATTTCTTTTTCACCCCTGTTTTAGTATGTGTAAAACTTAAAAAACTATGATAAAAGCCCTTACATCGAAACGTTTCGATTATTATCAAAAAAAAATTCGTATATTATCATTCTTTTTCTTATTCCCCGAGGTGTTTCCAGGTAATATTAACCAAAAAATGTAGGATGAAACGAATTTTTAGACATTTTTCGAGTTGAATGAGCATTTCCGTGAACATATTGCTAATTCATTCGATGGTTGATTCGAATCGTTTCGATAGCCCTATTATAAATCCATGTGTTAGCGATTTCAAGTGGCTTACTAAAAAAAACAACTTTTCGCAGGCAACTCAAGGGCGCAGTGTTAATATATGGATTATCCTTAGTTTATAAAAAGTAAATAATGGAATCCGCTGTATAAATGTTTACAAAAAAGGACGCGCTGTACAAAACTCAGCGCGTCCTAATTGTATTGCTGTTCGGTGAAAATAAAGTATTAGACTGGAGTCGTTGATTTAACGGGGTTTTTGAATTGAAGATTACTCAGCTTTTGAAAAATAAGTTTTAGACTGCCGCTGTTATTAAACTAACGTTTCCCGTTAGCCACACATGCAGCGCAAGCGCAGCACCACAGATGATGAAAGTACGCCGTATTTCGGTCTTCCTTGCAACAGCTAAGAATTAATATCCATGGGAGTTGAATGTTCACCTATTGGGATGAACCAAGGCACTTTTTATGTAGGTTTTTAGCTGAATTTCATCAACTTTTCTTGAGGAATCTTCTTTCTTATACGCAGGACTATATCTTGGCCAGTTATGAAATGCTTATTGCGAAGTTACTGAGCGGAAATCTCGAACTTCGTGCCGGCATCACCGGCGAAAACTATGGATCCTCCCAAGGGCAGTACGACCGGATCCTTGCCTCCGATGACACTGAAATAGATGCATGTTCCCTTGGCATCATAAACAGCGAAGGAAGCGTTCTGGGACATGCTCACCTTAACGATCTTGCCCCCATCTTTGTCGCTTATCGTATACCACCTGGCGTACCCGCTGGGCGGAATCGTAACGATTGACTTCTTAGCGAAGTTAAGGGGCTTCACGGCATCCTCGCTCACTAAGATGATTCCACCCATATTCAGGTACTCAACGCCGTCTTGTGTAAAGAAAGTAAGACCTGAGAGATCCCGCCCGCTCATTCCCGGAATTTGCAATTCGGAGACGGCCGTGTTCGGGCCGGTTATTCGCTTATCCAACACGTATCCCGGCAATTGTTTCGACAAATTCAAGTTGGTGATTACCTTTTTCAAATAAGAAATCGACGTATACTTCTCAGTCAGCAGATAATACTTCTTCCCGTCGCGCTGCATCCATGCTTCCTTGGTCTCAGCCGGAATATCTTGGGGCTGGAGCTTCTCGGCATTATATACAGACATAGCAATCTGCCCAAGACCCGGCACTAAAGTGTATTGACGAAGCCATAAGTAGATACGGCCGTTCTCCTCCGTCACGAAGCTGATCAGCGAATTTCCATCCGAACTATGGAACATGCCGTCCGCCGAATATTCGAAGGTTTGGACCGGATTATCAGGCGACAGCTCCGAAGTGATGGACATTACGCCGTCTTCGGATATTTTGATGTTCATCGTTGTACCGGTTGCGCCATAGATTCCCGAATACTGCAGCACGGACTCCGGCATATCAGCCTTTACCGGCATGCCGTAAGACTTCTCAGGTTTGAATTCGGCAATTGTCCCTTTCTCCTTTAGCGCCTGAAGCAGAATTTCGTTCGCCAGAAGCTGATCGTACGTGCTGTTCCCGCTGGAAGTGATAACAGCTACCGCCATGTCCTGTTCGGGAAGCACAACGAGCGACGCGTGATAGAAAGACGTATCCCCGCCTTTGGTCAGCGCCTTCATCCCGTATTCGCTGAAGGGATACAGATTGACGCTGTCCCAGCCGAGACCGTATTCGAATGAGTTGTCCGCATCGTCAGGCCACAATGGCATCTTGTACTCGTCTTGCGCCATGGCCGCAGCCGATTTACCGGACAAGACTTCTTCCGCTTCCCCCGTGAAAACTTGCGAGAATCGAGCCAAATCTTCCGCCGTGGAATAGATACCTCCAGCTCCGATCACGTTGATCGTCTCGCCCGGAAGTTGTCCTGCATATGTAGGATAATAGAGTCCCGCCATCTTCGCTTCGTCCGGAGAATCGAGCGGCGTCTTCGTATTGGCCATACTCAGAGGTTCCGTAATATATCGATGGATATAAGGGGTAAAGTCCATGCCGCTGACCCGCTCGATCAGAATCTGGGCCAGCGTAAATCCGTCATTGCAATAAACCGAAAAAGCGCCCGGCGCCGCCTTTAAGGTCTGACCGGCCAGTTGCTTCAGCAGTGTGTCGTGGGCATAGGTGTCGTTATCTTCGAATAAACCGGCGTTCGTAAACGAGGATCCCTTCAGCCCGGAAGAATGATTGAGCAGCATGCGCGGAGTAATCTGTTTGTAGCGTTCATCCTTCATCGTAAACTCTGGGATATACTGGACGATCGGCGTATCCAGATCGATTTTCCCTTGATCGACCAACTGCATGACGGCAACCGTGGTAAACATTTTACTCGTCGAACCGATCCCATACATCGTGTCTTTCGTGAGCGGCCTCTGTCCCTGCTCATCATTCTTGCCGGATTGGCCGGATACGACGATGTTGCCATGATCGATAAGGGTGTATTGCACGCTGTTAGTATCGTAAGTTTTCGTGAGGAGTTCGGCTTTCTCCTTGGCAGCTTTCATGGTTAAGTCGTAGGTGAGTCCAGCTTCGTTAGAAGGCGAGTCCACTTCCGCCGTTGACACAGTTATCGGAGCAGCACTTGACTCAATCACCTCAGATGTATTTAGTGCCCCTGCTGTGTTCTGCATCTCAGCTACTGGTGTGTTGTCGCTGCAGGCGGTTAACAGCAAAAGCAGACACAAAAATAGCACAGCTACAGTTATCCATCGACTTTTCATCATTTAAACTCTCCGTTCCGAAGTTTTGGTAGAGATGTACAAAATTAGTATTTATGCAAAATTGTCCGTTAGCTTATGAAACGCTTGCCAGTCTAATACATTATTTTCTCTGAACAATTGCAGCAGACTTGAAATGACCTAACTGCCCTTCTATTTCATTCATTAATTCGTTGAAATTTGGTTAGCATTAACCGATTCCCGGCAGATCAATTCCGGGACTAATTTCAATGTTCTTCCAGCTCCGCCGTTCATCACTTCAAGCAGCATTTCAGCAGCGAGTGTCCCCATGCGTTCGTACTGATGCCGCACTGTAGTCAGTGGCGGGTTATTATATGCGGTAAAAAATGCTCCATCATAGCCCATTACCGAGATATCCTGAGGCACGGAGATGCCTTTGCGGGCAAGCTCCATGACCGCACCCATTGCCATTAAGTCATTTGCGCAGCAAATCGCCGTCAGCTCAGGTGCCCTTGCCAGCAGTTTCAGGACTGCCACCGCTCCGCTCTCCCCGCCAAAATCTCCATATTCCAGTTGGGCGGAATCATGGAGAGTCCCTGTTTCGGATAAAAATATCTCGCTGAAGCCCTTGTAGCGTTCCTCGCATATGCTTACATCCGGGGGGCCAGTAATATAGCCGATTCTTCGATGTCCTTGCCCAATCAAATAGGCGGCTGCCATTTTCCCGCCTTCCCGGTCGTCAGAGGCAACCAGCGAGCAGCGTGGCCCTACAGCTGAGCCAAGATTTACAGAGGGAACCTGCAGCTTTACCGCTTCCTTGATGAGCGGGTGATTCTTGGCAAAGGGTGGCATGAATACACAGCCTTCCAGATTTCTCATCCGCACCCATTCGGTTAAGCTGTTGGGCATATACTCCGTAAAGGGCACTGAGAAAATTAGAATCTCCTTCTGGTAGAGCCGTAAGGCCTTTCTTAAGGTGGCAAAAATATCGTCGAACTCACGAATCGACTCCTTTTCCATCTCCGGCATGAATACACCAACCAGGTTGCTTTTACGGGTGACCAGTTGCTTGGCACCCAAATTGGGGACGTATCCAAGGGACTGGGCCGCTTCTTGCACGCGGGCTATGGTTCTCGGATGTACACCGTAACTGCCGTTCAACGCTCTGGATACGGTACTGACCGATAAGCCTAGCTTTTCCGCAATATGCTGTATCGTCACTTCCAAGCTGATCTCATCCTTTTGCGGCTTCCGCCAAAATTTTACCCGCCTCCACCTTCAAGAGCGTTTCCACATGATAGTCCTTTCCGGTTTCCTGCTCAAGCTTGCGCAGAGCTTCGCGCTGAGTGTTGGTTGCGGGTTGATGCTCTATGAGCGCGGCCAGATTGTCATGAGCGATTTTCCGCGCAAGGACAGGATCCTCCATCAGCTCAAGCATTTGGTACATCGCTGCTATCGCCTGTTCTTCACCCGCTATTCCATACCCGGAGTCTGTGCTCAGCATAAAGCGGTCGGGGAACTTTTTCATGACAGGAATGAATTGTTCAGGCGCACCTCCCCCAGTTGGATTATAAACAGAGAATCCGGCAAAAAAGTCAGCATATAAATTGGGGTGTACGGAAAGCAGTCGCTCAATCTCTTCCGGTGTATTGTAGGCATTCATATGCGCAAAAATCATCATCGTGTCCGGATGCTCTTCCAGTGCCTGCTCCAGCTTCTCAACCGGCATACCGCTAGGCGGATCAATGTGCAGCAGCACCGGCACCTTGTATTCTGCGGCCAAATCATAGATTTGCGGAAGATAGCCATCGAGAGGATGATTGGCCTTCCAGGCCACCCGGGATACAACCGGTGACATCGTGGAGGCAGCAACAATTTCGCCAATGCCCATATATCCCTGCTCCAGATTATTTCTCACTACCGTCAGGCTCTCTACGCGATGCAGGTCAAATCCGCAGAAATACGGAATAATAGTCTCCGGGTGCTCCTGATAAGCCATCCATGCAAACTTATCGGAAATAACGGCACTCGGCTCAGACACATCACCAAACAGGACTACTTGCTGCACCCCATGAACCTTCCAAGTCTTTAGCATAATCATATACTTCATTAGACTGGCATCATGATTATGGGCGTCGATAAGACCCAGGTCCTTATACTTGGCAACTAAATCTGTCAGCGGATTGTCTGCCTGATCGTGAGCAATGCTGGCTTCTGCAGCGGCAGGTTCCGCTGTATTGGGCATAGAGGACTGTATTGTCTGTTCCAACACAGGGTCTGCTATATCTTTGGCTTGCTCATTCCGCAGATACAAACCAGCCAGTGCTCCGAGTACAATAATAGTGCCGAGCAGCCACACCACATTTCTGCGCATCATGATCAGATACCTCCTTATTTTCGGAAACGTTCCCGATATTTACGATAATTATAATCGTATATCTATAATATGTAAATTGTTATTTCGGGAACGTTTCCGATATAGCTGTCAAACCAGCCGTCGGCGGTTCTTTTGTAAACCACCGTGGCCGTCTGTATCCTACACTTGTTTTCCGCAGGCCTTGCCTTCTTTTATCTTCTGTACTTCATACATATTTACCGTTGTGCTGATGATAAAAGCCGGCTTCTCTTGGCCCCTGCTGTTGCGGTGGCCCTGGATATGCGCATCACTTTTCTCCCAATTCTTCCACGCTTCCTCTGATTCCCAGCGGATCAGGAGCAAGACTTCCTCGTTATCCTTGCTCTTCTTGTTCAGCGTAACGCTGATATCAATGAGCCCTTCCATTTCCTCCAGCGCCCCCAGTGCACTGAACTTTTCAATCACTTTATCGCTGTTCCCCTTCTCAATGACGATGGATCTGGTCTGAATAAACATCAATGATTCCTCCTATGATGCCATAAGCGCCTCTAGCTCTGCTGCTTTTGCTTGGCATATTCTCTTGTTTCAACTCTCTGTTTTATTCTAATTGATAATCGTTATCATTTCCAGTCGGATAGAAAAACAGTCTTTCTCTATTGAATAGGTGCATACTTCTTTTTTAACTGAACTCTCTCTTGTACGAGGTTTCAGGCAAATATATACTCGATATAAATTACATCCATCCTTTACTGGAGAAAGTTGGCCTGTTATGAATGTTCAGATCAAACTTGCGGATACAAACGAAGCTTATATAATCAAAAATCTCTATCCTTTATACTTGCATGATTTATCCGGTCACTATGGACTAACGGGCGGCCCCATCCTTAACAGGCACGGCATCTTTGAAGACAGCCAGGAAATCAGAACTTTGACCGATCAATACGAGGTGCAGAATGTTTGGTGGGAGAAACCGGGATGCCTGTATCCTTTTTTAATCAAACTAGGTGCTGTGCCTGCCGGCTTTGCATTCATCGCTACCCCGCCTTATTGCGCCAAAGGTGTAAACTACTTCGTAAATGAATTCTTTATCCTTCAGCCATTCAGAGGGCAAGGTTACGCCCAGCAGGCAGCGGTGCAAGTATTCGAGTCATTCAAAGGCAACTGGGAGCTGTACACCAATCCCTTGGAAAAGAACATCACCGGACAAAAGTTCTGGAGAAAGACCGTATCGGGCTATGCAAATGGCAAGTATGAGGAGAAGCTTGAAACGACCGTAGACGGCCCTAAGATGGTATTTAGATTTAATAATGGAGACAGACAGGAGCTATAGAGAATGGAAATTATTGGCGAGCGAATACAGCTAAGGGATTTTACCGACAGCGACCGCACTTTTTTCGGGGAATTGGAGGGCCATGAGCTGACCACCCGATTCGAGAACCACAGACCGGATGCCGCACAAATTCAAAAGGATTTTGAAGCAGCCTTATCACATGCACAGTGCAAACCCCGTGAGCATTTCAATTTGATCATTTGCAGAGCTGCAGATAACATACCCTTAGGTGGCGTCAGCCTTAAGCTGAACTGGTCAGAAATCAGGGAATGGGAAATCGGCTGGGCGCTGCATCCGGATTTTTGGCGGCAGGGTTATGCTGCGGAAGCGGTCAGGCTGATGACCGGCTATGCCTTTGAATATCTCCAAGCCCATCGAATTGTTGCGTATGCCAATGCCGATAACATCCGCTCTGAGAACCTGATGATCCGTGTAGGCATGATCAAAGATGGCGTACTCCGGGAGACAAGATATTGCAATCAAACCTGGTGTGATGAGCTGGTCTATTCGATGCTTGAAAAAGACTGGGTTAGGGGGCTTAAGGGGTAGAATATCATAATCCCGAAACCTCATAATGTCAAGAAATATTGTGCTTCGATAAGAAAAGATTCATCCGCCCCTGTGCTGCTTCATGTGAAGGATGTTTATCCAATTCCTGATCCCTATACCAGAGTTTCCCCCTTCCTCCTTTTTGCTTTAGATTATAGATAACAGCATATAAGGAGTGAAAGCATGCCACAAAAGTCTTTTTTATTCGAACAAGAGGTACCAGGTTCCAATCAGCACTTAAAGCTGCCTTATCTTTTGTATCTCCCTCATTTACTAAAGCAAAATGGAGAACCGCTACCCGTTATTCTTTTTTTGCATGGACGTGATCAACGAGGTGACGATCTGGAGCTGCTTAAGATCAGAGGAATTCCCCAGCTCATTGAGCAACGAGATGATTTCCCTTTCATTGTCATATCCCCGCAATGTCCTGACCATTTTATCTGGCCTGACATATTTAAAGAAGTCATGGCTATTCTTGATGAGATCACCCGTACACAGCCGGTAGATTTAAGCCGTATTTATCTTACAGGCCTAAGTATGGGAGGTTATGCCGTCTGGGATCTTGCGATGGAAAATCCTGCGCGGTTTGCAGCTATCGCCCCTGTATGCGGATCGGGTTCGCAAGAGCAGGTGCATCTGCTGCGTGATGTACCTGTCTGGGCATTTCATGGAGCACACGATGATGTTGTTCCTGCGACAGATGCTGCGGAAACTGTGCAAGCCCTAATTGCAGCTGGCGGAATAGCCAAATTAACCCTTTATCCTGAAGGTGATCATGATGCCTGGTCCGAAACCTACAACAACCCGGAGCTGTATGCCTGGTTTTTAGCCCACAAACTTGACTGACTCCATCTTAATCTATAGGAAATGAGGGTTTGATTTGAAAGAAATTATCCTTATTCAACACACCCAATCTGAGCATCATGTAAATCATATGTCCGGTGGGTGGACAGACACTCCGTTAACCGTCTTAGGAAGACAGCAGGCAGCACGGGTTGGTATCAGATTGACTGAAGTACTTACCCCCAACGAATACGTACTCTACTCGTCCGACTTGCTCAGAGCGAAGCAAACGGCAGAGATTATCGGCAGCCACCTTGGACTTTCGTTACAAGAAGACAACGGTCTACGGGAGATCAACAGCGGTGTGGCTACCGGTCAGACTAAAGAATGGGCCAGAGAACATCGAAACCCGCGTATCAGCGATCACTTTGATATAGATCATCGGGAGTTTCCTGAAGGCGAGACCTGGAGAGAAGTTTATAACCGGGTATGCAATGTTATGGCGAGAATCTGTACTGAGGAACAGAAGCACCTCATTATTGTGACTCATGGGGGTACACTGGGCTATATCGTCGCCTGGTGGCTGGGATTTGAACCCGTTATGTTAAATCAAGCCTATTTCCCCGGTTCTGTGGGCAGTATCTCACGGCTGGGACAAAACAGCTATCAGCAGCACTCCCTACAAGTATTCAATGATACCTCTCATCTACAGGGATAAAAGAAACAGGGTTAGCATGACAATGCTGACCCTGTTTCTTTCTAGTGCCAATGTGTACAAGGCAAAGGTTATTGATTAACTACAGGAATCTTAAGCTTGATCTCCGATAGGCCCTCTTCCTCTGATCCAGTCTTAATTAACAGCTCCATAGACCTTGGTTTATCCAAAAGATTGCTGCTGAGCAGATAACTAAAACCCTCATCCGTCCCGCCCCCGGAGTACGAGAGAAGCTGATCTACACCTTTTTTCGTCTCAGAGGCAATTTCTATTCCCCTGATCGTCACAAACAATTTGTCTCTTATCTGCCATTGATCACGCTCGTTCTCCTGCAACGCCAAATTCACCCGGGTCATTAAGGGGGAGAATTCAACCTGGGTCAGCGTTATCTCATGCCCTTCCAGTGTAAAAGTCTTGTCCGGATATACGGTTTGGGTTGGATGCTCCTTAAACTTGGAAGCTAAAGTAAAACTGATTTTAAGACTGGGAGAATATTGTACATCTTCATAAGCAATTTCCGAATTGGGGTCCTCCATCATGCCAGGGTCTACCAAAGCAATTTTAAAATCCGCTTCCAGCTGTTCAGGGAATGGCTTGCTCCGGTCGAGGTCGAACGTGCTCCGCCCAATGAATTTACTGTAACTCTTCACACCCGGTCCCCTAAAATGGCTGGCCACCCGCATCGTATCTTTCAAATAACTGTTCGTTGCCTTGTCTTCAAGCTTTGCACTATTTATACTGTGAATCTCCTGAGCGTTATCTGCGGTAGCCGTATATAGCATAATAAGCTTATTCTCGTCCGCAGTAACGGCGTTCAAGGTCACCGTAAAACCTTCGCTGCTGACCGATTTGTTGATCTTTTGAATATATCCGTTTCTAAGTGCGGAATAGACGGTTTCGTCGTCGACGTCAAATGAAGAAAGATCTTTGAAATCCTCCAGCCCTGTCCAGTCGATTCTTTGCAACGGCCGGGCCGTTTGCGGCTCTGACTGGATATAAGGAAGGACAAACAGCAGAATGGCGACCGCAGCAGCTGCGGCAAATCCTATGAATGTGCTTTTGGAGAATAAAGCCATCTTGCTTTTTCGCTTACCCCTCTCAAGCCCCTTTTGAACCGCAAATCTTATCGCGCTGCTCTGCAGCTCCAATTCCACTTCTACCTGCTGGTGCATCTGAACCGCGTTTGACAGCAATTCCTCTTCTTCCTTGTTACTGATCATTCCAGTCACCCCGATTCCTGATAATCATCCTAAGCTGCTTAAGCCCTTTATGCTGCCAGGTTTTGATTGTCCCTTCCGGCTTGTTCAACAATTCCGCGATCTCGGTCAACGTCATGTCATTGTAGTATTTAAGCAGCAGCACATGACGGCACTTGGGTTTCACCTGTTCAAGCGCCCAGAGCATTTCCATCCTGCTGGTATTATGGATTGCAACGGGCTCCTGCATTTGTTCGTCCGCTGTCGGAACACTGCGCTTGCGTCTTCTCTGCTCATCTATGCAGACATATATCAGAATCCGGATGATCCAAGATTTAAATGCCTTGGGATCTTTCAGCGTTTTCCGCTTGATCCAGGCCCGGCAGGTCATTTCCTGTACCGCTTCCAGCGCATCGTTCCGGTTGCCCAAATAACTGTAAGCTATACGATACAGCTGCTCGCTATGCTCCATCACAGTGTCATAGAACACAGATTCTTCCCGCGACACTGTACTGCTAACCCTCTTCATCTCTACCCTGGACATTGTCATCTTTCCTCCTACTCCCCCTTACCTTACATAGTTAAGACGGGGAGAGCACGCAAACAGTTTTCTTAAATTGTAATTTATCCTTTTCTTCAGTCCGCAAAGTGAAAATTGACAAAAAAAAGCCGTACCCCCGCTTTTCAGCGGGACTACGACTTTAAGATAATTGTATGTTACAACACCCAGTTTCCTTTGCGGAACACGGGTTCAATGGTACCATCCGCCAGTTCGCCGTCGATATCAAGCTCAGCTGAGCCGACCATGAAATCAACATGCGTCAAACTTACATTGGCGCCTTTCGCCAGCAATTCTTCGCTGCTTAGCCCAACGCCGCCTTCAATATTGACAGGGTAGGCACTGCCCAGCGCAAAATGGCAAGAAGCATTCTCATCAATGCCGGTATTATAGAATACCCGGCTCATACGGGAGATTGGCGAGTCGTGCTGCACCAGGGCCACCTCGCCCAGGTAGGAAGCACCTTCATCCGTTTCCAGAAGTGAAGTCAGATGCTCACGCCCGGACTCGGCATCGTATGCGGTAACCTTGCCGTTTGTAAAAGTAACGGTGATGCCATCCACTAGACGCCCGTTCAAATTCAACGGAAGGGTACTGGCCACTGTGCCGTTGACGCCTGTGCGATGCGGCATCGTATAGATTTCTTCCGTAGGCATGTTCGCTACGAAGTATACACCGCTGCCGTTCTCCCCGCCGCCGCCGCGCCACAAATGGCCTTCAGGCAGTTCCACATGCAGGTCCGTGCCGGGGGCGCGGTAATGCAGGCTTTTGTAGCGCTTGGCATTCATCCGGTCCTGGCTTTGCTTCAGCTGGGCAATATGCTCCCGCCAGGCTGCAACAGGGTCCTCACTGCCTACGCGGTTCATCTGGAACACTGCTTCCCACATCGCTTCCACTCGTTTTTCTGCTGGAAGATCGGCAAATACCTTATCCGCCCATGCACGCGTCGGCGCTTTGATGAGGGACCAGCTGATTTTATTGTTCCGGGTATAGTTCTGATATTTCTTCCGCGCTACTGCAGCAGCCTTGACGGCTGTTGACACCTTCGAGGAATCAATGCCGCGGAAAAGCTCCGGATCGGGTACTTTAATATGTAGGATAGCTCCACCCTCTTCGGCAAAACCCTCCAGCATATCCGCATGCCATTGCGGGTAATAACCAAAAGAGTCTTCGGGAGCCTTTTCGTAACGGATGCGCGTAACCGCCTCATCATCCCAGTCAACCATGACGTATTTAGCACCGGCCTCATAGGCTTTGCCAACGATCAAGCGCGTAAGCTCGGCTGTCTCCAGGGGAGAATGGATCATCAGAACTTGTCCAGGCTGTACATTTACTCCGACCTTCACAACGAGGTCCGCATATTTCTCCAGCATCACTTCAAAATCCCTCATGACTTCTTTTCCTCCATATCTAAGATTGCTGTAGTTCTACAAATCCAAACGAACTGCTCTTGTTATTTTAACGCAAAATGATCCTCGTTGCGATTCTTTATGATTTGACCTCTACTGTTGCTCATTCCCCACCAGTTTACCAGAGTAAGTACCGGATTCGTCAGACTGTATCCTAATAAGCGCCCTGCCAATTTCAGTTTGATTGCTGTAGGCAGTAAGGGTCAGTTCACTCTCCCTATTCTTGCTGGGTAATGGCGACCAATAAATCGTATCTCCGGATGCAATGGCCGTCGCCGTTCCGAGCTCATGCACCACATAATCCGGCGGAGTCCAGCGAAGAAAACTGCCCTCTGTTGTCTGCAGCCTGATTTCATCCGCGCCGTCAGCCGTGATCTGTATCGGAAACCCCGGCGACCTGCTATTGGTCACACGATAGTCCCCGATGGGGAACTTAATTTCCGGCTGTACCTGTTGCGGCTCTCCGTTTGCTGCGTACACCGTTACCGCGAAGATGTCTGACAGGAAGGGGCGTTGACCCGGCTGGCGCTGGACGTTACTCTGGATCAGAAACAAACTTAGCAGTGAAAGAAGAACCAGCGCTGCGGCGATGATGGATACGGCAGGTTGTAGTCTATAACGGCGGGTTAGTGCAGGCTTACCTGTATCCGATTCAGTTTTTTCCTGAACGGCTTTCTTCACTATCCCTTCTGTAAGCTCTGTTGAAGCAGTAATTTCCCTCATCCCATTCACATATTTATTCATCCTCCATCCCTCCCATTACGGCTTTCAGCCGCTCTCTTGCACGCTTCAGCTGTGTGCGGACTGTACCTTCTTTATACTGCAGCATTGCGGCGATCTCTGCCGTGCTGTAATTTTCAAAATAATAGAGATGAATGACTATCCGGTATTTGACGGGAAGCTTCAGCACTGCTGATACCACTTCCCTCTCCTCCGCTTCAGGTATGGGCAATTCCGGTCTTTCCAGAGCAGAGATGTACCTTTTCCATGGGCTTCGCAGCATGTCTTTACACCGGTTAATGGTGACTCTTATCAGCCATGCGCGTTCATGATCCTGATCTACAAACTCAGGATGATGCTGAAACAGTCTGATAAAGACATCCTGGCAAATATCCTGCGCGTCAGCCATATTCCTGACATAAGCTAAAGCCAACCGCAGTACCATGTCCGAATGTTTCCGGACCATTTCAGTTATGTATTTTTCAGTGCAGGGCAACTGTTTTTCCAATCCGTCTCCCCCCTTCACTGATAACACGCCGGAACCAGCGAATATGTTTCACTTCTTCACAAAAAAACACGGCCCCGTGCAGGAGCCGCTGTCTGCTTCTCATAGATAGGCCAAAGGGTTCTATTAACCCATGGTAGCATCAGTGTCTATTGTTTATCCACCTGCAACAAGGTCACGGTCTTCACAGCGTAAGTATGCTGAATCTTTTCTTCTGCGATGATATTCAGTTTGGTCAGACTGGCTACCTTTGCCGGATCGGTCTTTGAGAGCAGACGCCAAACCTCCGGGTCGGACAATGTGTTGTACAGCTTTTCATCATCATATTCCTTGCGGTTCTGCGTGACAAGCTTAACCTTGTAGCTGCCAATCACTGCCTCCGTCTCCCCGCGTTCACCGCAGTAGGACAAAATGTCCTGCCGCAGCTCTGCCAATTCCTTCTCAAGCTCCTTTTGTTTTGTTTTGAGTTTATAATACTGCTGAACCTTCTTCTCCATCATTGCTCACGCTCCTCTCCAAACATATGTATGCCGGATGAGGCCAATAAATAAGTTGAGCCCTCTTCCATAAACTTCTATAATAAAATAGATTCTGCTGCAGTGATTCCGCCAGTAAGCAACGTCTAACCGCAAGGGTATGTTCAAGTGTGGGTAAGCTCAGTAAACTAACAAAATGGCAGGTGAACCATGTTTCAATCGTATCTATTTCCGATCTCTTACGCCTTTATGACCTTTCCTGTAGCGGCGCTGTTCTTCACGCTGCCTTTTCTCATTGTTCAATACCGGAAGCATGGATATATCAACAAGATCAGGGCAGTTGTTCTTTATTTGCTGCTGCTCTATCTGCTGAACGCCTTTTATCTCATCATGCTGCCGATGCCGGCATCCCGGCACAACCTGCCCCCTTCGGGCAATACAATTCAGCATATACCACTGCAATTTATTCAGGAGATTCTGAAAGAAGGCAATTTTTCCGTTCAGCAACCCTCAAGCTATCTGGCATTGCTGCGCGAGCCTGCATTTCTTCAGACCGTGTTCAATATCGTCTTGACGATTCCCTTCGGCTTGTTCCTGGGCTACTATTTCCGCACCCGGTGGGTGGTGTGCATTCTGCTGTCCTTCTCGCTCTCGTTGCTGTTCGAGGTCACCCAAATCACCGGCATCTACGGTATATTTGATTATCCTTACCGTATCTTTGATGTCGACGACCTGATCACCAATACGCTTGGCGGGATGTTCGGATTCAGAATTGCCTTGTGGATTTCAGGACTGCTCCCACGGATCGAACAGCTTGACAACCACGAGGATCTAGAGGCAAAAAGAGTCACCTACACCCGCCGCAGCATCGCCTTTATGCTGGATGCCTTCGTATGGCTGACTGGGCTCACCCTGCTGAATGCCTTGTCTGTAGAAGGCTCATTCTGGATATCAACCAGTGTCTTCTGTCTCCTCGTGCCCTGTCTGGCCGGAGGAAGAACACTTGGCAAATGGATCGTGCGCATCCGCATAAGCTCTCAAGGGGAACGGCTCCGGCTGTGGATGCTGATCACCAGATACTTGCTGCTGTACGGGCTTCTCATTGGAATGAACCGCCTAATTCTTGTCTCTTCTCAGCTGGACGGTCTGACTCCTGCCCTAGCAACAGTTGTTCGTATTGCTGTATTTCTGGGGGACATGGCCTTCATTATTCATCTGTTTATCGGAATCTTTAAGAAAAAACGAGTGTTGTTCTATGAGAAAATAAGCCAGACCTGCAACGTAATTACATGGCCGGAGAAACCGCAGGACTCCGCTAAGGATGTTACAAATTCAGTAGTCAATTAAGAGAGTTTTTTATGGATAGCAAAAGAGGCCATGTTCCCCACTTACCGGGGACGCACGGCCTCTTTGCATTTTGAAAGTAATTTAAAACTAGGAATCCAGTTCCTTAATCGTCAGCACCACTGGACAATGGTCGCTGCCGAGGACATTACACTCGATGCCGGCCTCCACCAGCTGCGGAGCCATCCGTGATGAAGCCAGGAAATAATCAATCCGCCAGCCGACATTGCGCTCTCTGATCTTCGGCATATAGGACCACCAGCTATAAGCCCCTTCTGTGTCAGGGTAAAAATATCTAAAGGTATCTACAAAACCTGATTCTAGCAATGTCGTCATTTTACCGCGCTCTTCATCGGTAAATCCAGAATTCCCCCGGTTGGATTTCGCATTTTTCAAATCAATATCCTGATGGGCTACGTTGAGGTCACCGCAGACTACAACCGGTTTATGCTGATCCAGCGCCAGCAGATAATTGCGGAATCGGTCCTCCCATTCCATTCTATATTCCAGACGGGTCAAATCCCGTTTGGCATTCGGTGTATATACATTTACGAGGTAGAAACCGGCAAATTCCAAAGTAATAATCCGGCCTTCCGGCTCTGTATCATCCTCTATTCCATATCGTACGGAGAGCGGTTTGATTCTGGTAAAGACCGCCGTTCCCGAATACCCCTTCTTAAGGGCATAATTCCAAAATTGCATATATTCCTCACCCTGCTCCAGGACAATTTGTCCCTCCTGCAGCTTTGTTTCCTGCACACAGAAGATGTCTGCGCCGCTTTCCTTAAAGAAATCGTTAAAGCCTTTGTTCACACAAGCTCTCAGACCGTTTACATTCCAGGACACCAGCTTTATCATCGTCATTCTCCTTACATTTCACTAGAATTATCCCCAGTGTAACATATTATAAGCTGTTTAGAGTTGCTATGCGTGATACAATAACTGGGCTTGCTTCTTCCAATCTACTAAAATACGCGGGGGTTCCTAAGGCTATGAATATACCAAAACTGCTACGCAGCTTTAACTTTTTATATTTTGCCCTGCTCGCCATGTTCATTCCCTTTCTTCCGGTCTACCTGGATAATCAGGGTCTGAGTCCGGCGCAAATCGGATTTGTTGTCGGCACCGGCGGTTTCATAACGATAGTCGCCCAGCCGCTATGGGGAATGATCAGCGACCGGACAAAAACCATCCGCAAAGTACTGCTGTTCCTGCTGCTGTGCTCAGCCATTGTCGGCTACCTGCTGTATGTCTCAAACAGTTACAGCCAGCTGATCCTGTTCGCTATGCTGCTCTACTTTTTCCTAATGCCGATTGATCCGTTGACAGAAAGCCTCAATTTCCGTATCGCCGAGTCTTCCGGGATCAGCTACGGCTCGATCCGCACCTATGGTGCGCTCGGTTATGGTATCATGGCGCTGCTGACCGGATATGTGATGTATTATTTTGGCGCACAAGGTCTAGGGCTGCTGTTTGCCGGCAGCAGTCTGCTAGGCTTCCTGGTCAGCTGGAACATGCCGGATGCCCCGGTTACCGGGAAACCGGTCACCCTGGACAGTCTCAAGCATTTCCTCTCCAATAAAGAAACGCTGTTATTTCTGCTGCTGGTCTTTGTCAGCTCCGTACCGGCAAGAATGAACGATACCTTTCTGGGGGTATATATTATTGATCTGGGCGGAGGCTCGGCGTTGGTGGGACAGTCATTTTTCCTTGCGGCAATAAGCGAAATCCTTGTGTTTGCCTTAAGCTTCTGGTGGCTGCGCAAAGGCAAGGAGCTGATTATCATCGCTTTCGCGGGAGCCTTCTATTTCCTTCGTTTCTTTATTTCTGCCTGGATTACCGATCCGCAGTTGCTCACTTACCTGCAGGTTCTGCAATTGCTCACATTTCCCGTCTTCTACTCGGCGGCTATCCAGTACCTGTACAGCATTGTACCGGAGGAATGGCGGGCTACGGGCCAGACAGTGCTGGCGCTTCTGTTCTTTGGGGTGTCGGGCATCCTGGCCTCATATGCGGGAGGTGCCATTTATGACAGGTTCGGGGGCAAAACGTTCTTTTTATGTGTATCGGCAATGTCCTTTATCGGCATGATCTTTGGCCTCATTCTTTACCGAATTTATGGTAGACATAGCCATAAGGGAGAACATGCAGCAACTCTATAGGACCGGAAGCCGTGTCAGCGCTAAGAGAGTCATTATAATCTGGAGAGCACGGCGATTGGAACAACGCTCCGTTCGCGGAACGTTCTAAATTGTGCTAATCTCTTAAGTCATTCGCTGCTGCATTAATAGAAACGGCGAATATAATGTTCTATCATTGGAAAGCAGAGCTGCCTCTGATTTCTAATGTAATGCCAGAGTATCCCGCCCATACTCTCTCATTTCACTCCCCCTGCCAACATCCCTGGACGTTCAACGGCCAGGGATGTTTTGCGCGCTATAAGATAAACAGATTACATACAGCTTGTTCTTAGAACTCCCCTTCAGGCATAGGTCCCGTGTATATGGATTGTGGACGAAAAATACGGTTGTTGGCGGCTTGCTCCAGAATATGCGAGGTCCAACCCACGATTCTGCCGGACGTAAACGTAGGCGTGAAGATCTCCGGGTCCAGTTCCAGTGCCTGCAGGATCGCGGCGGCATAGAACTCAACGTTAGTGAACAACCGGCGTCCCGGTTTGTATTCCTCAAGCAGGCGGATCGCCGTTTGCTCGACATGAATCGCCACATCAAAGGATGGATCCTTGCCGATCATTTCCTCGGTAGCAATCTTGAGTGCTTCAGCGCGGGGATCTTTGGTCTTGTAAATGCGATGACCGAAGCCCATAATCTTGCCACCTTTATCCAGAACCTCACGGATCCATGGCTCAGCCCGCTCCTTTGTTCCAATATCCGCCAGCATCGAGATGACTTCGGAGGGCGCTCCGCCATGCAGCGGACCTTTCATCGCCCCAATGGCACCACATACGGCTGCGCACATATCAGACTCTGTGGAGAGAACCACGCGTCCGGCAAAAGTCGAGGCATTCATTCCATGCTCCATGCAAAGAATCAAATACGCACTAAGTGCCTGCACATGGGCTTCCTCCGGAATTTGTCCATTCAGCATATACAAATAATTAGCGGCATGCCCAAGCTCTGGAAGCGGGTTCACAATAGGCAGTCCTTTTAAGCTGCGGTATCTGTAAGCAATAATCGTTGGCAAAAGCGCGGTCAAGCGCACGGCTTGCCGGAGCGTCGGCGGCCATGTTGCATTCCCCTGCACCCCTAACGCAGCTACTGTGCTTTGCAGAACCAGCATCATCGGAACCGAAGCCGGGAGCAGATCAACAATTCTGCAGAGATACTCCGGCATCGCTCTGGCCGCCGCCATTTCCAGCTTCAACATCTCCAGTTCCTCCGAACTTGGCAGATGGCCATTCCACAGCAAATAAGCTACTTCTTCGTAACTTCGGCTTATTGCAAGTTCTTTCGCCCAATATCCGCGGTAAACCAGATAACCCTTCTCTCCGTCTACCAAACCAATTTCTGTTTCTCCAGCCACTACGCCTTCCAACCCGCTTACTGTTGCCATTGCACTTAACCCCTTTTCCGATCCAATAGGAATTGAACACTATATTAGGAGTATATGCTGTAAATCCCATATTGCATATTTATAGTTTTTTATGAATACATAAAAATAATCTATCAGGTTAATGTATCGAGGGCTGCCCGATAAGCTGCTTCAGCTTGGCTTCTGTATTTGAAGCTCCTGCGGGGGTATAGATGCTGCAGCGCAGATCCGTGCTTCCGTGAACCTGAAGTGAAGTTAGATGAAACAGCATCTTACCGGCTTTGGCATGGCGGAATTCGAGCACCACATCGGGAGCTGAGCTAACCTGGCTCTCCTCCCAAAGTGCTTGAAAAGCAGGATGTTTGCCCTTCATCTCCGCTATAAAATCATCATACCAGTGATCCTCAACATATTGCCCGTAGTACGCCCGAAAAATAGCCAGATAACCCCTGACGAATTGTTCCCAGTTCACGGCAAGCCGCTGAAATTCCTTGCGTTCGAACAAGAGGCGGATCATGTTCCGTTCTTCTTGCGGCAACGAGGCAAAATCCAGAAAAACATGTGCCGCCGCTTCATTCCAGCCGACGATGCCGCAGCGCCGGTCCGAAATAAGGGTCGGGCAGGTGGTAAGCTCCTGCAGAATTTTCTGCAGTGGCGGGCTGATGACGGAAACCTCCACCTGCTCAAATGGCATATTCCCGGGACCATTCTCAAGGGCCAAAGCGAATAAATAGCTACGCTCATCCTTGGTCAGCTGCAGTGCTGAGGCAATGCAATCCAGCACAGATGCCGATACTTTAATATCACGTCCCTGTTCCAGCCAGGTATACCATGTGCTGCTGACTCCGGCAAGCTGCGCTACCTCTTCTCTGCGGAGCCCGGGCGTTCGTCTGCGCGTCCCTTCCGGCAAGCCTGCGGCAGCGGGAGAGATCGCCGCCCGGCGTGATTTTAAGAAATCCGATAATGCCTGAAGCCTCGTCTGATTGGACAATGTCTGTTCCTGCCTTTCTGAAACCGTCCTATAAATAGTAGTAATTATACTAGTATAAACTACAACTTGTAATAGGATAAATAAAGTGGAAAAATACTTGTATAACCCCTATATACAAGGATGGAGGAAGACAATTATGGAACGCGTTGTAATTACCGGGATGGGCTTGATCTCGCCGCTCGGCAACACTGTAGAGCAATTCTGGAGCCGTCTGACTGCAGGCGAATCGGGGATATCCCCAATAACTTCATTTGACACCACACATTTCAAATCCAAAATTGCCGCTGAAGTGCGGGACTTCGATCCTGAGGGCAGATTCGGCCGCAAGGAAGCCCGCCGGATGGACCGGTTCACCCAATTCGCACTGGCTGCCGCCGAAGATGCGTGGGCGCATTCCGGTATTCAGCGTGAACAGATTGACAGAGAACGGCTTGCTGTATATGTAGGTTCGGGGGTAGGCGGCATTCATACCTTGATGGAGCAAGGAGATGTACTGCGGACACGAGGGCCGGAACGAGTCAGTCCCACCTTGATACCCATGCTGATCTCTAACATGGCGGCTGCGACGATCAGTATTAAGCTGGGAGCATTGGGTCCTACTCTCTCCCCGGTCACCGCCTGTTCAATCGGCAATACGGCGATCGGAGAAGCGTTCCGGTTAATCCGTTACGGCGGGGCTGATTGTGTAATTGCCGGAGGCTCCGAGGCGGCGGTCAGCGAGATTTCGTTAGCCAGCTTCGGAAACGCTACTTCCTTATCCACCTGCAACGATGAGCCAGAGAGAGCCAGCCGCCCGTTTGACGGCATGCGTGACGGGTTCGTTATCGGCGAAGGCGGCGCGATTGTCATTCTGGAATCACTCTCCCACGCCTTGCGCAGGAATGCCGTAATTCATGGAGAAGTCATCGGTTATGGCGCCAGCTCTGATGCTTATCACATGGTAGCCACCCATCCGGAAGGCATCGGTGCTTATCAGGCGATGAAGCTCGCACTCCGCGAAGCAGGAATCAAGCCGGAGGAAGTGGATGTGATCAGCGCCCATGCAACCAGCACCATTATCGGGGACCGCTCGGAAACACTGGCGATTAAGAAGCTGTTCGGGGAAGCGGCTTACCGCATTCCGGTTACCGCCAACAAATCGATGACCGGCCACACGCTCGGAGCTGCTGGCGGGCTGGAAGCCATCGCTCTGATCCAAAGCCTGAGTAACGGCATCATTCCGCCTACCATTAATCAGGAAACCCCTGATGAAGTATGCGACCTGGATTATGTGCCTAATATTGCCTGCAAAGGCGAGCTCAAGATTGGAATCTCCAATTCTTTTGGTTTTGGCGGTCATAATGCCGTTATCGCCCTAAGCAAGTACGAGAATGGATAACCATAGTCTAACCTGCAATCAAAACCACCCGTCAAACGGGTGGTTTGCTCTGCGGCTGTAAGCCTTGTGACACCGACTGCGCCTAAAGGCGCTTGCTCTCCCTTTGGCCGAGGGGTCTTGATCTATGGCACTTCTTTTCGTAATCTATCGTTTCGTTAGCGTTACATTACAGTCTTCTACTGACCTTGAAGCTTCAGTCTATTTCCCAGTTGTCGCTAGACAATACCGCTTGTCCGGGAGAAGCACCTGTTACGGTTACAGTCAGCGGAGCACTCTTCGATAGCCGTCCGTATCCAACCACTGTTCACCGGATCTGATGCTTGTAACACCTCAAAACTCTCTATAAAAATCATCCCGTATTTCCGAAACCGCAAGGTAGCATTCTTTACCGTCCAGAAGCCTTGCCGGCACTCTCCATGCCTTTCCGTAATAGAAGCTGTCGGCAACCAGTTCTCCATCCGCATAAATCTGTGCTGCATCTCCATAATAATCAATATTTACGAAGCCTTGAGATCCTGTAACCGTAACTTTCTGCCAGGTGACCTTTCGCGCACCACCGATATGAAGTTCTTCCGTATGCTTCGGTTCAAATAGAGGCTGTCCCACATTCGTAAATGTGATGACAGGCTCGGTATAGGGCTGCCGGACTGATCTGAATTCAAAGCCTTCGCCATTCCAGTACCAATAGTCGAAATCTCCTTCTTCAACGGAGCGGATTTCACCATTCGCTTTGAACAAGTCACATTCGTCACCGATGTACAGCTCTCCATCCAGTCTGCGCAAATATCTGGCCTGATCCCATGTAAGTGTAACAATGGCAATGCCATTCACCCGGAGTGCCGATCTCTTCCCTGCGACTGGTGTGAATTTCTGTCCATCTCCGAATTGATACTCCGCGGCGATACCGGGGATCTGTACGAAGAAATAGGCGTTTGCCTGTCTGCATAAAGGCTGCGCCGTTGCATAGGTCAGGACACTCCCCGACAGGTCTATCTGGAACGGCAAGAAAAAGCTGATATCTCCGCGCACATCAATAGGCGGGAAGGTGACAATACCCGTATTTATGACAGCACCTTGAATATCTTCAAGCTTCGAGAGTCTTTGGTAATGGTTCACAAATACGTATCCGCTTTTACCGTCTGTACGCATAACATACCGCAGAGAGGAAGTATCATCCCTTCTCACGACTTGCTCGGCTTCCACTCTGACCATCGGTGCAAAGGTTTCCTGGAAATCCTGTACGAATAAATGAAGGAGGTTCAGCAGCCGGTACTGCTCTCCTACTTCGCCATACTCCGATAAGGCAGTCTGATAATCATAGGAAAGAATCGGATAATCATTTGGATAGCCTGTCGCCTTGGACTCCTGGAACGTCGAAAGTTTGCCGATCTGATTGGTGCCGCCATGATACACATAATACCCGATCAGGTTGTTACCGTCACCGAGCTTAACAAGCGATACGGCATAGATATCCATGCCTTTTACAATGCAGACCGCCGCCTAATTCACAGGTTGCAAATGGATAACGTTCATAGGGCATCTGCCATTCCCCGTTTTCTTCAGTTCGTCTGGGAAGGAGGTCCGCTCCTATCCCTGTGTCATTTCTCATCCCGGTGAAGAAATAATGAGGCGACGGCGGAAGCGGATTAGTATGTTCATCCCATGGTGCATCACAATATCCTCCAAATACAGGAACCACCTCATCAACAGGAATTTGGGCACCTGCAACAGCATTCCATCCTGTTACTGTGTAGATTGGCGCAATCATCCCGCATTCTATGGCCAGTTTTTTTAATTTTGACAGATGAAGTGCATCGTTCGTCAGCTCATTATCTAACTGGACGGCAATGATGTTTCCCCCGTCCTTATAGAAAAGCCCCTGCACTTGTTCAGAAATCTTCTCATAATAAATATGTACTTTTTCAAGATACTCCGGATTATTCTCACGCAGCTTGAAAGGTTTCTTGAGCAGCCAGTCCGGATATCCTCCGTTTCTGCATTCGCCATGCGCCCAAGGTCCGATCCGGATTACGGCTTCCAGGCCGGCCTTTTTGCACTCCAGGATAAAAGCCCGCAGATCATTATCTCCGGTAAAATCGAACTCACCTTCTATTTCCTCATGATAAATCCAGAACACATAGGTGGATACCAGAGTAATCCCGCCGGCTTTCATTTTGCACAGCTCTTCATACCAGTAATTGCGGTCATATCTTGAAAAGTGGAATTCACCCATCACCGGAAGAACCGGCTTTCCGTTGCGTGTAAAATACAAACTTGTTACGTCAAGTTTTTCACCTGCCGGATTTTCCCCTCCAAGATTCAAATGATTCTTCATAATTTCAGGCTGCTTATAATACTTGAATTTGTACATCTTATAGACACCCTCTTTTCTGAATGTAAAATTTGTATTTATACTGAAGTCATTGTAACGTATGGGGTAACAGGGCCGTTAGTATTTTTAATCTGAAAATTTAGCACAAAAAGAACATTCTATGAAAGCAGGAATGTAACAATACTGAACTACACAGGAGGATTGGCATGCTGCCATTCAGGCTTTTTCATAATAAAAGTGATATTGAATTACCCGATTTACTATACAACTGCGGCCTGCATCCCCAGCCCACCATCTACCGGAGCAACGCTGGCGCTATGGAGATGCTTCGCGGCTCTATTCAATATATGAAACAGCATTATATGAAAGATTTAAGGCTGGCTAATATCGCGCACACCGTCGGTTATTCGAAACAGCATTTCCAGCGGAAATTCAAAGAAATATACGGACTTAATCCTAATCAATATTTACAGCGTCTTTCCTCACTTGATTAGCCTGACAAGTGGAAACGGCTTCGCCGCCCTCAAAAGGACGGTATCCGTTTCAGCGAGAAATAGAAGGATAATTTATAGCGTGAAGCATATAAATTCTTATAATTTTAAAAAAAGCTCCAGCTCACCGTTCTTCACAGTGGGCTGGAGCTTTTGGTCAAATACATAGTAATATATCTATTTGCTCTCTGCTGCTGACGAGACATGACTTCCCCAGATAGCAATCCCCTCGGCAGAAAGAGCGCTGAAGGTCATGACTTGGCCCTCAACGGCTTCATTCCATTCTTGCAGGAAGACACCACTGTACACGGTCCCATCTATTGTCAGCTCAGTGTTGTGTTCTCCGCTTATCGTCCATGTTCCCGTTACCGCTCCTGATATCTTACCGTCGCCGCCCAGTTGAATCAATTCCGACTGCACTGTATTCGCAGTAATGTCCTTGCCATGATTCACATATTTGTACGCTCCGGCGACTTCCGCTGCGGTATAAGTACCAATCTTCTCACCGCTGTAACGATGGGGAGCGACAACCGGCCAGCCGTCCTTGTTCATGAACATCTGATGTACTCGAACTTCGTGTTCTTCTCCCCGGTTAGGGAAACGCGTATGGAAGATCAGATAATATTCCTCTTTCTTCGCATCATAATAAGCCGAATTATGTCCCGGTGACAAGTAGCCAACCTCGCTTACAGCGTTCTCAGTTGGACTATTGATGAACTTAAAGTTGCCCATCAGCTTCACCCCGTAAGGTGAATAGGCCGGATCATCGAACAGCTTGTCGGCCGTGCCCTTGGCGTCAATCATTGCTTTGCCTTCAGAGTCTTCAAAGGGACCATCAGGATTCTTGGAACGCGCTACGCGGATATTATAGCCGCCTTTGGTGTCCAGTCCCCCGTAGGAGAGAAACAGATAATAGTAATCGGTTTCAGGACTGTACAGCATATAAGGGCCTTCAATCCGGGCGTGATTTGCTCCCAGCAGCTTTTTGCCATAGCCTTGATCCGGCAACGGGAAGCCGGTAGCGGCATCCAGCTCCATACTAAAGATCCCGCCGGAATAAGAGCCATACACCATCCACAGCTTTCCGTCTTTATCAAAAAACACATCAGGGTCAACCACATTCGGTTTGACGGTAGCATCATAAATTTCACCGTCATTGCCTACACCAGCCATGCCGGATTTCAGGATAATCCCCTGATCCTTATATGGTCCTTCAATCTTGTCGGCTACAGCAATACCCATTGCAGACAACGGAGAATCCCCACGGCAGGCGTTATAGTACATATAGAACTTCCCGTCCGCCAGCTGAATCACATCCGGTGCCCACAGTGTGTCCGACTGGGCCCAACTCAGGGTCTGGCTCAATTCCTCGGTCACGTTGGGAATCAGCACGTTGCCGTCCGCTACGCCGGAGGAAATTTGTTTCCATGATATCAGGTCCTTGGATTTGGCCGAAGCCAAATGGGAACCGAATACATAATATGTATTGTTCACCTTAATAACAGAAGGATCATGTACTGAAACATTATCGAACTGCGGCGTACCGCCGTCACCGCTGCAGCCTGCCAATAATGTTAACGAAATCAATGTGGTCAATGTGTATTTTTTCATTATCTTACCTCCTATGTATACCCTTACATTTTGCTGCGAAAATAACAATTAGTCAATACTTTTATTTACACATATTAGTTTCGTTTTAAATATATATAAAATATAAAATTCTACACCCACGCAAAAAAGCGCCAAGCCTTACGAAGGCCTGACGCTAATCTCAATAGTATGCCATTACTTGATCTAATTAATTCACGCTGAAGCTTTCCACCAGAACCGGCTCCGGATAAGCATTTTTCAGCACGCGTTGTCTCTTCTTCACAACTTCAGGCGGCTCTACAGCCGGAGCCATCGGATGCATCAGCCAGGATTTCACCAAATGGGAGTCTGAAACCTTATACATTGGCGGCTCTTTCTCCATATCGATTTGCATCGCATAGGTGCTGCGCAAGGCAAAGGCGTCGCCCTTAGGCGGTTTGATCAGATCGGGAGGGGTTCCTGGAATGGCTGTAAGCTTGGTGCCTTTGCTTTCCAGACTCGGCATGGAAGCGAGCAATCCCCAGGTATATGGATGTCTTGGGTCATAGAAAATTTCTTCCGCTGTGCCCATCTCGACAATTTGTCCGGCATACATAACGGCTACACGGTCGGCCATTCGGGCTACGACACCGAGATCATGGGTGATAAAGATGATTGCTGTATCAATTTTCTTCTGGATATCCTTCATCAGGTCAAGAATTTGCGCCTGAATCGTTACGTCGAGCGCTGTTGTCGGCTCATCGGCAATCAGCAGCTTAGGGTTGGCTGCAAGTGCCATGGCAATAACGACACGCTGGCGCATACCACCGCTGAACTCATGCGGGTACTGCTGGAAACGACGCTCAGGTGAAGGAATTCCCACCAAATTGAGCAATTCGACACCCCGTTTGTATGCAGCGTCTTTGGACATTTTCTCATGTTTGAACAGAACCTCGGTAATTTGCTTACCGACCTTCATCATCGGATTCAGCGAGGTCATCGGATCTTGAAAGATCATACCGATTTCCTTACCGCGAATCTTCTGCATTTGCTTCTCACTCTTCTTAATCAGGTCTTGACCATCGAACAAAATCTGTCCACGTTTATAAATGCCCTGCGGCTCAGGAACAAGCTTCATGACCGCTTGGGAAGTTACGCTTTTACCGGAACCGGATTCGCCTACAATCGCCAGTGTTTCCCCTTTATTTACATGGAAGTTGACGCCACGGATTGCTTGCACTTCTCCGCCGCGTGTTTTGAAAGATATTGCTAGGTCCTTTACCTCTAAAAGGCGCTCCATCCTGTCACCCTCTCTGCTCTTTTCAAGATATGATAATGATTCTCAGTATATAGAAAGGCAATAAGTATTATTTTATCTATCTTTATAGTCTTACGTCAAGTGCTTTCTGAAAATGTGTCTTTAGAGATTCAAGCGGTTTCACCCTTGTTTGCGGCGCATTCTGCTCTTCATCAGGCCCCAGACAGCCGGTGGAGCCAGGCACAGCAACAGCAATAGCGACCAGCCTATATCCGCAAAGCTAACGGTCTCTGCCTCCAGCAACCTGTAAAAGGCATACAGTGAATAAGGCAATGCTACTAACACCGCGGTTACTACGCCGGGAGTATACAGTTTCAGATAGATACTTTGCCCCAGATGTGTAAAAACATGCAGCAGGAAAACGGCAAGAACCGCCAGATATAACCAGTAAAAAGAAAAGAATACTGCAAGTAAGGTCACTGTTACTATCAGAATATACACGAACAGTACATCCATAGCAAAAGCCCGCGTCGTCATGCGCATGGTACTCCTATACATTGTGCTCATGTACTTAGGAAGAGCCGCTTCCACGCGGCTGCCGTATTTGCCTGCCCAAGACTCAACAGTAAGTATTTCTTCAAAATCATGAAACATGAAGCATACAGGCAGCAACCACAACAAGCTTATCGTATCGATATGAAGATTCAGCCAACTCAGCATTTGTAAACCAGCCTCCCACAAAACAAGTGTTTTTGGTTAATCAGAGCAGCAAGAAGACCGGTCTCCCTTCAGAGGACCGGCCTTCCGCGTTCTATTTTATGGCTTCACCGCTGCCGGTGAATGATCTCCAGCTCTCCGCCAGGTTATCCAAGGTCCAGCTTACATGATTCTCATCCTTATACTGCCGTGAATAACACTCAATCACAAGGATGAGGTCGAGATACAGGTCATAGAGTTTCTTGCGCCGCATCTCGTTCGGGCTGTCGAAGGTGAGACCATACCCTTTGTGGAAGGCTGCTGAGTCCTCGAAGTGCCGGAAATAATACTCCTGCAGCACATCGCCCCACAGCGCTCTCTCCCAATCAATAATGGAGACGATGACTCCATCCTTCACAAACAGATTGCCATTCCACAAATCCCAATGCACAAGCCGGGGTTCCGTCACCTCATCAAGGGCGGGATAATATTGCTCCAGCGCCAGTTTAATTTCATCGTGGGACGCCGGTAATTTGGCTTCCAGTCTAGCGGCATCAGCAAGCAGGTTATTCATCAGCGAGGTGAAGCTCTCCCGCCATGATGCACCCGCTCCTTCCGGTATCTGTCCGAACAGTCCAAACCGCGGTCCCTTAATCTCGTTAATCAACCGCTGATACCGTCCCAGCTCCTGCTCGATGGAGGCTCTTTGTTCGATGGACAAAGTATCTTTCACTTCACTGTAGGGCTGCCCTTCAATCTTCTCCATGAAAAAATAGGGAGATGGGATTAGCTGCAGGCTTTCGTCATAACTGAATACGGCTGGCACAGGAATACCACCGGCTGCCTTGACCAGCTGCAGGGCTTCTACTTCTGCCCGCATAATATCCTTCTCATAGCTTAACGTTTCCGTCTCATCTGCAGGAGCTATCTTCAGAATCACAGTCTGGCCATCGCTTAATTCAAGATCATAAGCTGTATTAAAAAAACCTCCGGTCAGCTCCGAACAAGAGACAATCCCCGCATCTTTGCCGAAAGCCGTCTCTACCAGCAGTGCCAGCTGCCCGTCATCCAATTTGACTTTAGTGAAGCTATCCATAGTATTTACACCCACCACATATCAGCAAGCGGCTCTTCAATCAGCACTTGGCGAAGATTGTCTACCGCTTTGGAGAACCCTTCTTCGATGGACATCAGTCCATCTTCGTGTTCGATACTGACTACATAATCATAACCAACCAAACGAAGGGCACTGATGATATCTGCCCAGACCTTCACGTCATGTCCATAACCGACTGAACGGAATTGCCAAGCACGGTCAAGCATATTGGTATATGACTGCATATCGGTCAATCCGTACATATTCACGTTAACCGGATCAATCACGGTATCCTTGGCGTGGAAGTGATGAATCGCGCCCTGGCGGCCGAGAATATGAATGGCCTGCACCGGATCAATGCCTTGCCACCACATATGGCTGGGATCAAGGTTGGCCCCGATAGCTTCACCGGCAGCTTCTCTCAGGCGCAGCAATGTCGCTGGCGTATGCACGGAAAACCCTCCGTGCAGCTCCAAGCCAATCTTGACGTCATGCTGTGTTGCGAACGCGCCCATTTCCTTCCAGTAAGGAATAACTTTATTCTCCCACTGCCAAGCCAGAATTTCCTGATAATCGTTCGGCCATGGAGCAACCGGCCAGTTGGGGTATTTGGCATCCTCATGGTCACCCGGGCAGCCCGAGAAGGTGTTTACCACCTGAACCCCGAGTTTTTGCGCCAGTTTAACAGAGTTCACGAAATCTTCGTGGTCCTTGCGGGCCAGCTCTTTCTGCGGATGCAGCGGATTGCCGTGGCAGCTTAACGCACTGATCATCAGGCCGCGAGACTCCACCGCATGCTTAAATTCCTTCAGCGCCGTTTCATTCTCAAGCAGCAGCTTCGGATCACAATGGCTGTTGCCCGGGTTGCCGCCGGTCCCGATCTCCACTGCCTTAAGTCCTTTGGAAACTACATAATCCAGCGCATCCTCAAGCTTGCGACCGCCGAAAAGCACCATAAATACACCAAGTTTCATTGCCCTGCCGCCTCTCACATTGTAATATTCCGCTACTCTTTAAGCTCCGTAAGTATCAAAATCCTTAATGACTTGATTGCTCTCCGCAGCCTCAAAAATCGCTTCAATCAGATTCTGCACACGCAGCACTTCCGCATTCTTGACGATAGGCTCAGCCGTACCTTCAATTACAGCGACAAAATTGTTGTAGAAACCGTCCGCAAGCTCTGCTGCCGGCGGCAGCGCTTCGGTAATGGTCGAGCCTTCCGAAGGCGGTGCCATCGTCTTGGTCAAGCCGACACCGGCACGGATCGGCGTGGGCTCCCGGTGTTCACTTTCACTGTTGCGGGTAACAATTCTTCCGGTCAGCGACCAGTCTTCGATTACTGCTGAACCTTCAATCCCTTTCACATACCATCTTGGCAATGTGATGAAGTTGGTCGTGCCGACCTCAACGATCGCCTTGATGCCATTTGCGAATTGCAGCACCGCTTCAAATCCGTCATCGACATCATTGCCGAGAATATAGCTCAGCGTGCTGGTCACGCTGATCACTTTACTGTCGATCATAAACAGCAACTGGTCCAGCAGATGTACGCCCCAGTCGAGCAACATACCACCACCCTGCTCCTTCACATGGCGCCAGTCGCCGGGAATGCCATTGGCTCCATGTACGCGGGACTCAATCTGGAACAGTGCTCCAATCGTTTCCGTCTCGTACATTTGCTTGATCACGCGAAAATCCTCATCCCAGCGTCTGTTCTGATGAACCATCAGCACGCGTCCGGCTCCATCGGCCGCTGCAATCATCTCCTTAAACTCAGCAGAGGACATGGCTACCGGCTTCTCACAGACGACATGCTTGCCGGCTTGGAGCGCACGGATGGCTATTTCTTTATGGACATCGTTCGGGGTTGCAATCAGAACCACCTCGACAACCGGGTCAGCAAGCACTTCCTCATAGCTGGCATAAGCTTTGTAACCTGCTTCTACTGACGCTTCGCGCCGTACTTCCAGTAAGTCGAACGTACCTGCGACTTTCAGGCGCTCATTCTCACCGATCAATTGCGCATGATAACTTCCCATTCCACCATATCCGACAATGACCACAGAATGTTTGTTTGAACTCATGGATTCCACTCCTGCTTTTCTTATTGTATCCGTGCTAAATCCTCTTAGTTGTCAGAACTTCCGTCAAAATAGACTGCACGGCCAGTGCGTGCGGATTCATAAACAGCTTCCAGAATCTGCGTCACGACAAACGCTTGTTCAGGCTTGACGACCGGGTCTTTGTCTTTAATAACCGCCTCAAGCCACAGGCGGGCTTCGCGGTCAGCCTCGGTCTCTGCGGACCCGCTGTAGAAAGCAACGCCGCCGGAAGACAGGTCCACCTTCGTTTCATAGAGGCGTCCGGCGCGCTCTCCGTTAATGCGCAGGCCGTCTTTCATATCCGCACCGCCTTCGGTGCCTGCAAGCAGCGTCTTCGCTTCACCGAATTCAGCGACATTCAGTGCCCAGCTTGATTCCAGCACGATGGTTGCCCCGTTCTCCATTGTAATAAAGCCGAAGGCGGAGTCTTCAACCTTAAATTGTTCAGGATCCCATGGACCGAACGCATTTGCGGCATTTTTACGCTGACCCAGCTTGTGGAAGGTAGAACCGACCACTACACGAGGTTTATAATTGTCCATCAGCCAGAGAGTCAGATCCAGAGCATGCGTTCCGATATCGATCAGCGGGCCTCCGCCCTGCTTCTCTTCATCCAGAAATACCCCCCAGGTCGGAACGGCGCGGCGGCGCAGCGCAATGGCACGGCCATAATAAATATCGCCCAGCTCCCCGCTTTCGCACATTCCCTTCAGGTATTCACTATCTGCACGGAAGCGGTTCTGATACGCGATTGACAGCTTCTTGCCGGTGCGGCGGGCAGCATCCAGCATGTCCTGCGCCTGCGCCGTTGTCTTGGCCATCGGCTTTTCGCACATGACATGGTTACCGGCTTCAAGCGCCGCAACCGTAATTTCGGAGTGGCTGTCATTAGGTGTACATACATGCACGATATCAAATCCGCCCGCTGCGAGCAACTCTCGGAAATCCGTATAGACAACTGCACCTTTGGCACCATAGATTTTGGCAGCCTCCTGGGCACGTTCTTCCACGATATCGCAGAATGCTACCATTTCAGCATTCTCTTGACGGGATAGGCTTGGCATATGTTTGCCGTTTGCGATACCACCGCAACCGATAATAGCAATTTTAAGTTTGTTAGACATGAACTTTTCCCCCTTGATTGGCATAGGCCCTAACCCATTTCATACTATCCGCAACACTTTCCAGCGCCGGACGGCTGCAATAATCCTGTTCCACTACCGCCCATTCCACTCCAGCCGCATCAGCAGCCTCCAGAATCGCGGTAAGATTCACTTCACCTTCACCCAATACAACAGTCTCTGCCGAGCCATCTTCGAGCTTCTTCATATCCTTTAAGTGGATAAGCGGCAAACGGCCGGCATATTTGTGGACATACTCTACAGGGTCATAACCGCCGTAGTACACCCAGCACGTATCCATTTCCACCTGAAGCAGCTCAGCAGGTACCTCTTCGAAGATACCGTCAAATGCGGTGCGCTCTCCAAAATGCTCTGTGAATTCAAAATCATGATTATGATAAGCAAAAACCGCTCCTTTTGCTTTGCACTTCTCTCCGATAATGCGGAAATTAGCAACAACCTCTTCCCAGTTACGCTGTTCCTCAGTCAAATAAGGCACAATCAGGTTCCGGTTGCCGATCTCAAGATTAAAGCTGATTTCCTGCTCCGTATCGTTCAGCATGGCATCATATGGACGATGTGCTCCGAGAGCAACCAATCCTGTTTCCTGAAGCAATCCCTTTACTTCCTCTGCTGTCCGGCCGAAAAAGTCGTAAAATTCCACTCCCGCATATCCCAGCTCAGCCACCTTACGCAGCGTTCCTTCGAAATCCTGCTCCAGCTCTGCTCTCAGCGTATACAACTGTAATCCAATCTTCAGCATTCTTTCCTCACTCCTAGTCGATGTAGAGTTAACTTACGTTATTCAAAACGGCGTGCCGCTTCGGCCACACTATGGAAATCACCTGAACAAAAGGGCTGTTATACAAAAATGTCCTTTATATCTATTTCCTGCGCCTTCTGAACCCCACGCCTGCATATGTAGCTTCCAGAGCCGCCATACAGCCTCCTTCGCATCATTTATATGTTTTTGCTTAGCTACATGGTAATATGAAAGCGTATATAATAAAATGAATAATATGATTAAAACATGAACAATCTGCTTATCATTTCAACAACCCAGGAGGACTCATGACATCTGCTGCTGCCTGCCACGTATTTTCCGCGGGATTCTCTTTTCACCGCAAGCCTTTCCATTCGTCACTCAATGAAGGCCTCCAGAATTATCTCCTGCGATTGCAGACGGAGGGGCGCAGCCGGACCCGGATTGACGGTGTCATCTCCACAGTGGAGACCGGCGACCTCATGCTCTTCGCCCCGGATGATCCTTACTATTTAAGCATCGACAAAGAGAACTACCCTGTTGGCAAACCGCGGATTGAAAGCGGGGATTACCATATTTTCTGCGGCGGCCCCTGGATCGAGGAATGGTGGACACGCAAACGGCGTCCTGCCCTTCTCCGCTTGCCGCGCAGCGATTATTTTCTCGGCTTATTCCGCCAGCTTGTGCTGGAGCAGCGCAGGCTCTCCGACTCCTCACCAGAGATTTCAGCGTGTTATCTGCAGATTTTATGTATGGAGATTGATAGACTGATGACCGAACAGCCGGTGATCTCACCTAAAGGTTATCTTGCCTACCGGATGAAGCAATATGTGGAGGAACATGCCGCTATTTCTTTTCGGCTCGAGGATGTGGCCAGCCACGTCGACATTTCTGTCTCCCGCGCGGTGCATCTCTTTAAAGAAGCTTTTGGCACCAGCATAGTGAAATATGTAAATGACGTCCGGCTGGAGATGGCGCGGGAACGGATCACCTTCAGTCCGATGCCGCTGGAGCATGTCTCTGAAACCTGCGGTTTTGCCAACTATACTTACTTTCACCGCGTGTTCCGCAGCCGGTTTGGCATGTCGCCAAAACAGTACCGCATACACAGCAGGGCACAGACTTAAATTATGAGGCCTCGTATAAATGCAAAGGAGCACCATCCCGAAAGATCTGCTCCTTGTGTTTAATCTTATTCAATTGCTGTTGTTTGCTGGGTGTAAGACGTACATGCTGGGAGATTGCGCTGTAGTCATCATTTGATCTCCGGTTTCTTGCGGCGCACCATGTTCCGGCGCGTTCTGCTTTGAGCAGAGCTTTTTGTGTTTTCGTGCGTGCCATTGCAGCAACACTCCTTTTGTATCGTTATGACCGGCAAGCTGTCTGCCGATACTTTAATTTTAACATATTCACAACCTGATTACCCGGTACAGTTAATTATAAAAATCTGGTACCCGCTTAAATCTAGAAGCTAGCAGACCAGAAAATGGTATAATACAGTATCCTTGTTTTACAGGAATTCCGTTATAAAAGCTAGGCAGAATCGGAGGAGAAATCAATGAAATACGATGTTTTGTATGATGGCGCTTTTGCCATGCTCAAGGTGCATTTGAACCCGGGTGAAAGTGTCAAGGCGGAAATGGGCGCGATGGTCGCCATGTCGCCGAATGTTGAGATCAGAGGTACGGTAGACGGCGGTTTGATGCGCGGACTTGGCCGGATGCTGAGCGGGGAGAAATTCTTCTTCCAGGAGCTTACAGCCACACGGGGTCAAAGCGAAGTGCTGCTCTCCCCCGGGGCAATCGGCGATATCCAGGCGATTGAGCTTGACGGGTCGTACAAGCTGTATGTTCAGAAGGACGGCTTTCTCGCGGGAACCCATGGTATTCAGGTCAACACCAAAATGCAGAACCTGACCCGCGGCCTGTTCTCCGGCGAAGGATTCTTCATCATAGAAATCAGCGGCAGCGGAACGGTGTTCCTCTCCTCCTTCGGGGCGATTCATGCGATTAACCTCGCACCTGGAGAGGAAGTAATTATCGACAACGGGCACCTGGTGGCTTGGCCGGATTATATGGACTACAAGGTGGAAAAAGCCGCCTCCGGCTGGCTGAACAGCTTGACCAGCGGTGAAGCTCTCGTCTGCAGATTCCGCGGTGAGGGCGTGGTGCTGGTGCAGACCCGCAATCCGGGAAGCTTCGGAACATGGATCAAATCGTTCGTGCCAAACCGGCCTTAAGCCTGAGAAATAATAACACAAACAAGCTGCCATAATTCCAAGGCAGCTTGTTTGTGTTATTGAAGCAGCCCCCGCAAATGGTAGGTTACAAGCGTGCTGAGGTCTCTCTGGGTTACTTGCTCCGGCTGGCTGATATGATGCAGCACCAGCCCGTCCACCAAGGCATGCAGCGCCATGGCTTCGGCCCTCAGGTCCAATCCCTCCTTAAGCAATCCCCGGGCCGCGAGATATTCAATGGCTTGGCTAAAGCCATCATACATAGCGTTATGTACCTCCTGTTTCAGCACCTGCAACTCAGGGTCTGTAACAGCCTTTACGGAAAATGCCAGCCAGACTTCGGCCTCCACACTCCGTTCTTCATCCAGCGGCATCAGCTCACGGATAAACCGCTCGATGTCCTGCAGTGGATGATCCGTAAATTCCATAGCTTCCATGCGCGCGTTGACCCGATCCGACACCATCTTCATGGAGAAAGCAAGCAATTCTGATTGGGTGGCAAAATAATGGCGCAGCGATCCCAGAGACATGTCGGCCTCACTCGCTACACTCCTGACGGAGACTGCTTCCATCCCTTCCCGGCGGATAATTCGCCAGGCGGCCTCGGCTAACTGTTGGCGCCGTTCCTCATGATTCACTATTTTTGGCATAAGGCAATTATATCACAGTTGAATTTATAAGGTCATCCATGCTAAACTTACAGCAATTGATTTAATACACTTGTACTATTTAGGAGGAAAATACGAAGATGGCGTTATTTATTATTGGCTGTGAGATCGCCTTTTGGGTGTTTGTCCTGGCGGGGCTGACCTTCCGTTATATCCTCCGCAAGAAGCAGATAGGAGCCATATTGCTATTCTGCACTCCATTGATTGATCTGGTGCTTATCGCCGTTGCGGTAATTGACCTGAGAAATGGCGCGGAAGCCACATTCATGCATAGCCTTTCCGCCATCTATATCGGCGTATCCATCGCATGGGGCCACCGGATGATCAAATGGGCGGATGAACGGTTTGCTTACCGTTTTGCCGGAGGTCCAAAACCTGCTCCCAAGCCAAAACACGGCACAGCACATGCACGCAATGAAAGAATCGGCTGGTTGCTTCATCTGCTCGCTTTTGCCATTGGCGCACTTGTGATGTACGGTATGATTGTTGTGACTGGTGATTCTTCTCGAACAGAGAATCTGTTCGAAACGTTAAAAGTCTGGGCAATTATTGTAGGGATTGATGCACTTATAAGTTTTAGCTACACTTTCTGGCCCAAGCAGGCCAAAGGCACTGTAGAGAAATAAACATTATATGCCTTTCTTTCCAACGTATGATACACCTAAAGACGCAGGCTACCAGAGCTCTGCGTCTTTTTTATGCCCAATATTAAATCTCCAGGAGCCTTAAGAAACCGCCTGTTTTTGCTTGTCCGCCTTACAGCCGTTCTGCTTACATGTCTTGTAAGTGCCTTTGAAATCGAGCCTGTGATCGGTGACTTTAAATCCGTACTCCACTTCCAGCCGTCTTTCCAGCTCCAGCAGCCAGTCTTCCTTGATTTCTTCCAGCCTTCCGCACACGTTGCAGATCAGATGATGATGCATGTGGGCATGATCATCCCGCAGATCATAACGGGCCACGCCATCGCCGAAATTCATCTTTTCTACAATATGCAGCTCACATAGCAGTTCCAAAGTCCGGTATACCGTTGCCAGCCCCAAATGAGGATAACTGGTTTTCACACGCATGTATACCTCTTCCACACTTAAATGCTCTTCCTCATTATCAAGCAGCACCTTCACGATAGCCTCACGCTGGGGCGTCAATTTATAGTTTTGCGCAGCAAACTGTTGGCTGATATTCGCAATTGGGTTCATGGCTTCTCCCGCCTTTCCGCAAGAATTTCCTTATATCTTGTACTTATAATTAGTAATCGTTACGATATAAGCATAACAAAATTGACCATAAATGAAAAGTCTATGACATGATTATAACATCACCCGCCGAATTTCCGCACAATGAATCAAAAAACATTTCAGCAGATTACGCATAAAACCAATTATGAACGGCGGGAGGGGCCGGACTTTGAAATTACGGATGTGTTGAACTCATCGTATCCCGATAATATGCGAATAACTATTTATATTCCTGTAGACTAAACGTCTGCCCAATCCGAAATAGGCCCGGCTTCCATACCTTATATTGAGGGATTATTTTATTGATATGAGGAGGGTCCGGATGGCAAATGCAATCGCACCTACAGCAAGACCCCTTGTGACTGGCTCCATTCTGCGCAAAGTTGCTGCGGCCATGCTGCCGTTCTACCGGAAGATAGCCGGAAGCGGCAGCTTTGCCGCGCAATGGTCAAGCGCCATCGTTAACGCAGACCTTAGTCTTATGGGCAAACTGCTCGCAAAGATTCCTACTCTGGCTTCTGTAGAGAATTACGGCACAAACGGCATCGGCTACTTTATCTCCTTCCCCTTTCCGCTGCCGGTATCCTTCTATACAAACGGGACGACGATCCCGCCGGGTACCGTACAATTTACTTTTAATGCAGGGATGCACCGCAGGATTGCCGCAGCTATACTCCCTTTTTACCGGAAGCTGGCCAGAAACCGCAGTTATGCCGAAAGCTTTGCCGCCGCAATCCGGCGCAACGACAGGACCGCCGTTAACAAGCTGGTTCGCAGATTCGTTAAGGCAAGTTCACTGAAATCCGTCACGATAGAGGAGTATGGTGCCGCTCTATTGTTCAAAAGCAGCCTCAGCAAGTATCCTTACCGCAACCTGATGTTTCAGGAAGTGATGTAAAAACGCAGACACAGCCATTTATAATTAAATTGTCTGCAACTTTCTCCCCAACAATAACGTCAAAGGAGTTGATAATGGCCAAGCGGCCTACCCTACTATAGAGGTGGAATCTCCATGAAACTGAAAAAAAGTGCTTTTGCAGTGATAACAACCGTATCACTTCTCTCCTTCTCGCTGGGAGGACAGATGTTTGCTGCTGGCAGCAGCTTTAAAGATATTGACAACGTATCCGGAAAGTCCAAGATCAACTCCCTGAAGGAACAAGGTCTCATAAAAGGCATCTCCGATACCCAGTTTCTGCCCGGTGCTAAAGTGACCACAGCACAAGGCGTGCAGTTTATCACTGGTGGACTTCAACTCAGTCTGGCTGCCATTGATTTCAACAAGGCACCTCTGGCCAGCGCTATATTCTCCAAGGTAAAAGACAAAGCCTGGTATGCGGAAGCTTTCGTCAACGCCCATTACAACGACGTTGATATTCCTGCAGATATCGATCCTTCCAAGCTAATTACTAAGGAGATGTTCACCAACCTGCTCGTTCAGGGCGTGGAGAAGGTTGGCAATCTGCCACTGATCAATATTGTTCCTGTAGATATCGCTGACGAAGCTGCACTGGAGCCTTCCTACCAAGGCAGCATACAGCGTTCGCTGAAATACAAGATCAACACGCTTGATGCAAATGGCAAGTTTAATCCGAAAAGCGAGCTCACCCGCGCCGAAGCGGCTGTTATGCTGTACAATGCACTGGAATATCTGAATTCAGTCAATGATGCATCCACGCAGAACTAACTACTATTGACTGCATCTCAGGCGCTCCCCCGCGCATCATGAGATGAACTAAATACAAGCAAAGGCAGTCCAGGTCTCTCCCTGGACTGCCTTTACTTGTTCCACGCAGCTTGGATGCACTGCGACTCATAAATCATCGCCGCTCAGCCGGTTCAGAAACTGCAGGGCCCGCGGATTCTCCGTCTGCTCCAGCACCTGCTGCGGAGTTCCTTGTTCCAGGATCACACCGTTGTCCATCAGGATGATCCGATCGGCTACATCGGCAGCAAACTTCATCTCATGGGTGACGATCACCATTGTCATGCCTTCAGCCGCAAGCTGCTTGATGACCTTCAGCACCTCGCCCACCAGCTCAGGATCGAGCGCCGAAGTCGGCTCATCGAACAGCAGCACTTCGGGATCGACCGCCATCGCCCGGGCAATGGCCACACGCTGCTGCTGTCCGCCGGACAGCTGATGGGGGTAAGACTCCGCTTTATCACTGAGGCCTACCTTGGCCAGCAGCTCTATCCCCCGCTTCCTGGCTTCCTCCTTGCTGCGTTTCTGTACAGTAACCTGCCCCTCCATTACATTGCCAAGCGCAGTCATATGCGGAAACAGGTTATAGGACTGAAAGACCATCCCCGTTTTTTGGCGCAGGGCCATCAGTGTCTTATGCGGAATTTTCCTGTTTTGCGTAAATTCAAGGCTTAATTCCCCCAGCGACAGGCTGCCCTGATCCGGTATTTCCAGCAGATTAAAACAGCGAAGCAGCGTTGTTTTGCCGGAGCCGGAGGGCCCGATAATCACCAGAACCTTGCCATGCTCCATGCTGAGGGCGATACCTTTTAACACCTGTAACGAACCGAAGGATTTATACAGGCCGCGAATTTCAATCAAGTGATTTCCTCCTTATCTCGCCGAATAACGGTCAAACCGCTGTTCCAGGACATTTTGCAGCGCGGACAGTACGGAGCAGAACAGCAGGTAGAATAATGCAGCCTCACTATAGAGCAGCAGCGGTTCGTAGGTGGTCGCCGTGATCTGCTGCGCTGTTTTGAACATCTCTACGTACGTAATGCTTGCCGCTAAGGAGGTATCCTTTACGAGACTGATAAAAGAGTTCGACAAGGGCGGAACCGATACACGCGCCGCTTGAGGCAGAATAATCCGCCGCAGTGCCTGCCCCCGGCTCATTCCGACGGAAAAGGCAGCTTCCCATTGGCCTTTATGTATGGACAGGATGGCTGCCCGGACAATTTCCGAAGAATAGGCTCCAACACTGAGTGTAAAACCGATTACAGCGGCAATAAAAGGATCCAGCACAATCCCTGCCGCCGGAAGTCCATAAAAGATAATAAAGAGCTGTACCAGCAGCGGTGTCCCGCGGATTACCCAGACGTAGAACCGGGCGATCAGCTTCGGGATTCTCCATGAGGAGAGACGGAACAGCGCGGTAAGAACAGCCAGCAGCAATCCAAGCGCGAAGGAAACAAGCGCCAGCGGAAGGGTATAAGCCACCCCCGCTTTAAACAGGGGCAGCAGTGAATCCATGAAAATCCCAATTTTCCGGTCATCCATCGTTCAGACATCCTTTTTGGACACTCGGCTGCATCTTCGCGCCAGCTCCATTTGTTATTTGGACACATCCGCCCCAAAGTACTTCTCGGATATTTTCAGATAGGTTCCATCGCTCTTCATTTCAGCCAGCGCATCGCTGACGACATTAACCAGCTCTTCGTTTCCTTTGAGGAAAACTGCCGCACTCTGCGATCCCTCAGCCGTTTCATCCACCTGTTTGATCTTTGCATCTGGTTTTTGCTTCTTTAAGTCGAGATAGGACAAGCCATCATTTACGGTCGCATCAATCCGGCCCGAGGTCAGCAGGTCTATGGCCTGGTTGAAGCCATCCACAGCGACGATCTCCGCACCGTTGTCCCGGGCGATATCGGACAGGTTGCTGGTCAGCGATTGACCTGCCTTCTTGCCTTTAAGATCCGCGAAGGTTGTAATATCCTGGTTATCCCCGCGCACGATCAGCACTCCCTTAGAGACAATATACGGCTCAGAGAAATCGTATTTCACCTTGCGTTCATCCGTGATCGAAACCTCGTTGAATATCGTATCAAATCGTTTGGCATCCATGCCGGCAAACAGGCCATCCCATTGGGTTTCTACAAATTCGGGTTCCACCCCCAGCCGTTTCGTAATCTCCTTCGCAATCTCCACATCAAAACCGGTAAGCTTGCCCTCTGCATCATGAAAAGTAAACGGAGCATATGTCCCTTCCGTACCAATACGCAGCTTGCCACTCGCTTTAACAGCTTCCAGTGAGTTCTGCCCGGCCGGAGCCGCCGCTCCTTCAGTGGGCGCGGCAGTAGCCGCAGGCGCTGTATTGTTATTATTGCCACATGCCCCTGCCGGCAGCAGAGTTAGCAGCAGCAGGATAGTCAGACTAAGCTTCTTCATCACATGAACCCCTTTCAAAATCCCTCTATTTTTCACTGCATGGACACTTGCTTATCTTGCCCAAAAGTACCGCTGCCTCATCAAGTTTTTTACATCTTCAGTCCGAATCTCTACTTATACCAGCCGAAACGGCACGGCTCCGGCAAAGAGGCGATTTCCGCCGGTATGATCACGCTGTTCATAACCGGACTGCAGCGAAAGTGAGCGACTGCTTCTCTTTACAAACTGCCGGGATATGGTATATTAATTAGCAATTGCAAATTCAATATTGACCTGTTATTTCACTAGGGGAGTCGGCCGACTGAGACGGAGCTTTAAGCTCCGGACCCTTGGAACCTGATCTGGATCATACCAGCGGAGGGAAGTGGAGCAGAATTGTTCAGCGGAGCCGCACTAAGCTAACTGACTGTGACGTTCAGACCCATTTATTTCCTCCGGAAATGAATGGGTCTTTCTTGTGTTTGCTGTTGCCGCCGATCCGGCAAGTATCGTCAAACAAACTACGCCCGCAGGAGGTTTCCACATTCCACTATGCTCACTATAACCAACCTGACTTATTCTTTTGCAGCGGCTAGGAATCCGGTATTCTCCGGTCTTTCAATGACCGTCCGCCAAGGCGAATTCATTTCCGTTGTTGGAGCCAGCGGCTGCGGGAAAAGCACACTGTTCAAAATCATTGCCGGCCTGCTCGAGCCGTCCGGCGGTGAAATAACCGTACATGGACGCTGCTCTCCTTCGACACGCACAAGGCTTGGACAGATCGCTTATATGCCGCAGCAGGACCTGCTGCTGCCTTGGAGGACCGTGCTGGACAATTGCCTGCTTCCCTGGGAGCTGAAGCAGGACTCTAGCAGGCACGAGGCACTCGCCCGGATCCGCGGAATGCTGGACCGCTTTGGCCTCTCCGGCAAGGAAACAGCTTATCCGCAGGAGCTGTCCGGCGGGATGCGCCAGCGGGTCGCTCTGCTCCGCACACTTGCTGCTGGCAACGAACTGCTGCTGCTTGACGAGCCGTTTGGAGCGCTGGACGCGATCACCAAACGGGAGATGCACCGCTGGCTGCTGGAGCTGTGGGGCGGGCTGGAAAAGTCCGTTCTGTTCATCACCCATGATCTTGAAGAAGCACTGCTGCTCAGCGACCGGATTTATTTGATGACCGGCGGCTCTGGCGGCGGGCTGCAGGAGCTGATCGTCACTTTGCCGAGACCCAGACATTACAAAATGAATTATGAACCGCAGTTTGTTGCCCTGCGGGAGGATTTGGAGCGTAGATTGCATGAGAGCTCTATGGTATAAGAAACAGCTGCGGACTTATGGCCCCTTTCTACTGCTTGTGGTGCTGCTTATTGCGGCATGGGAGATCACAGCACAGCTGAACATGATCCCTTCATTTATTCTCCCGGGGCCAAGTGCAATTTGGACAGCGCTGATTGAAAAGCGGGGGCTGCTGTTCGGAGAGCATTTGCCCGCCACGTTGCAGGAGACACTGATCGGGTTTGCCCTCTCGGTTGTTTGCGGAACACTGCTGGGTACCGGCATGCATATGTTCGCTCCGCTCGCCAAAGCACTTTATCCCATGCTGATTATCAGCCAGACCATTCCGCTGATCGCGCTCTCACCTATTTTTATTATGTGGTTCGGCTATACCCTGTGGGGCAAGGTTGCTGTCGTCTTTCTGACTGCCTTTTTTCCGGTTGTGGTAGCCGTCTATGACGGTCTGCGGCAAAGCGGCAGCCTGTACAGAGACCTGCTGCTGACGCTTGGGGCTAACCGCTGGCAGATTCTGCGCAAGACACAAATTCCGCTGGCACTGCCCTCCTTTTTCTCCGGACTTAAGCTGTCCATCGTTTACTGTGTGATCGGAGCTACGATCGGGGAATGGCTGGGCGGCAGCCGGGGGCTTGGTTATTTCAGCCGCCGGATGGCCGGCAATCTGCAAAGTGCAGAAATGTTCGCCGCCGTATTGCTGCTGTCCGTTTTGGGTGTAGCCTTGTTTCTCAGTATCGCTGTGCTCGAAAAACTCATTTTGCAGAAAAGAGGATTTTACCGATGACCCATTCTGAGCTGTATCGCAATCATTCCACACATAAGAAAACACACCGCCTTATTCCATACTTATTGTTGTTATGCCTGCTTACCCTCTTAAGCGGCTGCACCAGCGCAAAAGACCCGGATACCTCCGCCGCTTCTTCAGAGACTTCCAGCGACAAACCGCACAAGCTGACTATAATGCTCGACTGGTATCCGAACGCAGTTCATTCCTTCCTGTATGCCGCTCAGCAGAATGGCTATTTTGCCGAAGAAGGGCTGGAGGTGGACATTCAAATGCCGGCGGACAGCAATGATGCTTTGAAGCTTGTAGCCGCAGGCAAAGTCGATCTGGCTCTCAGTTACCAACCGCAGGTACTAATGGCTCGGGGTGAAGGAATACCTGTAAAATCAGTCGCAGCGCTCGTAAGGCATCCGCTCAATCATCTTCTGGTCCCCGCAGAGAGCGGGATAACCGGCCCGAAAGAACTCACAGGCAAAAATGCCGGATACTCCTCCATTCCCCTGTATGAAGCGATGCTCCGGACAATGGTCAAATACGACGGAGGCGATCCAGATTCACTGAACCTGATTGATGTTGGATTCGATCTTATTCCTGCTCTTTCTACCGGACGCGTAGACGGCATTATCGGCGGATTTATTAATCATGAGGCATTGATATTGGAAAAAGAAGGACACCCCGTCACTTCATTCGATCCGACGGACTACGGAGTGCCGGATTATTATGAGCTTGTGCTTGTTGCCAGTGAACAGGGATTGTTGGATTCGGAGGATGACTACCGGAAGTTCATGAATGCGGCACACAAAGGACAGCAATTCGTACAGGAGCAGCCTCAGCAGGCACTTAAAATATTGTTTGCACACGAAGACTCTACCGCCCCGCTCGACCAAGCAATCGAGACAAAAAGTCTGGAAATCCTTCTGCCGCTGATGGATGCAGGAAAACTGCCTTTTGGACAGCAGGAGGAGAAATCTTGGGAGAACGTGCACACGTGGCTGTCCGAGAACGGACTGTTGAGCGGAGAAACGGTCAGCAAGGAAGCTTTTGTTAATCTGTAGGAGCTAAGTTCTAAGGGCCGAAGTTTAGAGATTCATGGATGGGGACTGGACTTATGTATGGGGACTTATATCGTGGACCATCTTTATGAGGACTAATCCAGTGTTAGCGGGAACAGGATTTTGTGCAGTATTTTCGTTTAAAAGCTTACGCAACAGCGTTATCTGGATACTGTGAATGCGGTTCTATTAGGTGTATGTAGGCTGAATCTAGAATCCACAGCGTTTTAGTTAATTTCTAAAGAGCATTTTTGTTTTATGATAGTATTTTCTGCAGCAGATTGCTCATTATTGTGCGGTGAATCGCATTCTGCTGTATTTCATGCAGTAGATTTCTTCATTTCCGAGCAAAAGCCCCTTTCTGCTAGATTCTGCTGTACAGAGTGCAATAGAAGCTGTTTTGCGGCTAATTTAGGGGCCGTCTGCTGTAGAAAGTGCAATAGAATGTGCCTTGGACTGCCGCTTAGAGGGATGATAGAGATTAGAACGGACATCCGCTGCAATACGCTGTAAAGCACCCCAAGCTTTGGAGCTCTGACTATACCTAATTTCAAGTTCATTTGATATATTTGCAGTTTTGCTTACAGTTTCAGCAAGCTGATTCAAACAAAACTTCGAGGAGGACTAATAATGAGTTATTTAGCTAAAGTACGTGAAGCCAATCCGCTTGTGCACAACATCACCAACATTGTGGTGGCCAACTTTACCGCCAACGGGCTGTTGGCTCTGGGCGCTTCGCCCTTCATGGCCGATGCCCATGAGGAGGTGGCGGACATCGCCGCGATGTCGGGAGCTGTCGTGCTTAACATCGGCACGCTGAACGAGCATACCATCACCTCAATGGTACTGGCCGGACAAGCGGCTGGGCGCCATAAGGTACCGCTGGTGCTGGACCCGGTTGGAGCCGGTGCTACCGCCTACCGCACCGATGTCACGCATAAGCTGGTCCAGGAGCTGCACATTACCGCCCTGCGCGGCAATGTTGCTGAGGTGGCCCATGTTGCCGGGGAAAGCTGGGCCATCAAGGGCGTAGACGCCGGTGCCGGCGATGGCGATGTCATCGCTTTGGCGAATAAAGCGGCACGAAAGCTGGAATGTGTGGTCATCATTACCGGGAAAGATGACGTAATTACCGACGGCATCAGCACCTACGTCGTCAGCAACGGTGATCCCATCCTGACCAAAGTTACCGGTACAGGCTGCTTGCTCAGCGCCGTAGTCGGAGCTTTTCTGGCGGTCAGCGGCGGGTTATGGCTGGAAGCGGCTGCCGAGGCGCTCTCCTTCTATGGTGTCGCGGCCGAGATCGCAGCCGAACGGACAGCTCTTAAAGGCCCCGGCGCCTTCCAAATTGAATTCCTCAACCAGCTGGCCCTGGTCACTCCGGACATCTACAAGGAGAGATCACGGGTACAGCTGCTCACACTATAATGCTTGCGGTAAAGGAGTGGACTACATGACAAAAGTATTCAAAGCGCTGACAATCGCCGGCTCCGACAGTGGCGGCGGCGCAGGCATCCAGGCCGATCTGAAAACATTCCAGGAGCTTGGTGTGTACGGCATGTCGGCACTTACCGCTGTGACTGCACAGAATACTCTCGGAGTACAAGGCGTATACCCGCTCGGAGCAGAAGCTGTCACCGCTCAGCTTGATTCCGTCGGAAGCGATCTGCAGCCGGATGCGGTCAAGACCGGCATGCTTTTTAGCGGTGAAATCATCCGCATCGTTGCCGGGAAGGTACGCCAGTATGGCTGGGATAAGCTGGTGGTTGACCCGGTTATGATTGCCAAAGGCGGCTCACCGCTGCTGCAGCAGGAAGCCGTGCAGGCGCTGATTACCGAGCTGCTGCCGCTCTCCCTGGTGGTAACACCTAATATACCGGAAGCGGAAAGTTTGACCGGAATGAAGATTTCCGGCTTGGCAGACCGTGAACGGGCAGCGGTGCTCATCCATTCCATGGGCGCCCGCGTTGTTGTTCTAAAGGGCGGCCATGATGACGGAACGACAGGAGTCCTCGATCTGTTGTATGAAGGGAACAAGTTTATCTATCTGGAAAGCCCGCGCATTTCCACGCGGCATACCCATGGAACGGGCTGCACCTTCTCTGCGGCAGCGGCGGCCGGATTAGCACAGGGCAACACCGTTAAGGAAGCAATCCATACCGCGAAAGCTTTTATCCAGGCGGCCATCGAAGACAGTCTTGGCATCGGTGCAGGGCATGGGCCGACAAATCATTTTGCCTATGGCAACAGAATGCGGGGAAACGTGAGATGAAGAGAATCGACAGCGAAGACATGCGCAGACTCCTGAAGTTGTACTTTATAATGGGCAGTGTCAACTGCCGGATCTCACCAGCAGGCACATTGACACAGGCCATTGAAGGCGGAATTACGCTGTTCCAGTTCCGGGAAAAAGGCCCCGGGGCGCTGACCGGAACAGCAGCATTCAATCTGGCCAAACAACTTCAGCAGATATGCCGCGACCATCGTATCCCCTTCATCGTGAACGATGATATTGAGCTGGCAATCGCGCTTGACGCCGACGGTGTCCATGTGGGACAAGAGGATGAGCCGGCCCGCTCCATCCGTCAGCGGCTCGGTGATCACAAGATCATCGGCGTCTCTGCCCATACACAGCATGAAGCCCGGCAGGCCATCGCCGATGGTGCAGACTACCTCGGAGTTGGCCCGGTCTACCCGACTTCCTCCAAAGACGATGCCGAGTCGGTGCAAGGCACCCGGGTCATTGAAGAGCTGCGGCGCTGCGGTCTTACCATCCCGCTGGTCGGCATTGGCGGAATTACGCCGGGTAATGCCCAGCCGGTTATCGGAGCCGGAGCCGATGGAGTATCCGTCATCTCAGCTATTGCCCGGGCGGATGACATTAGCGCTGCAGCAAAAAAATTGTTGCAGATTCTCCGGTATACATGATTGCACCCGATTTTTTTCGAATAGAGTAAAGCTAACTTAAAGAGCTGCCCATTACAAAAAACGCAGAGACCGTAACAGACGGTTCTGCGTTTTTTTATTGGTGAAATTTATAACTTAAACCTTCCCATAACTATCGTGTTATAGTAGTTGCCGTCAGAAAGAATCCGGTCCTTCGTGATGACCCCTTCGATTTCAAATCCGAACTTTTTATACAGCTGCACCGCTTTTTCGTTTGTTTCCAATACATACAATATGATCTTAGTGATTCCGTTCGCGTCCGCCCAAGCAAGCGACTGTTCCAAAAGATGTTTCCCGATGCCAAACCCCCAATACTCCCGCGCTGCACAGATTCCGAATTCCACTTTATGTGAGAATCTTGTAAGATGATTCCCCTCACATCTCGAAAATGCCACAATTTTGCCTTCAGCTTCCGCCACTAAAAATAAGTTTCTGTTATCTTCCGTATCCCGGGCGATCAATTGTTCAAAGCTGGAAGTGTCGATAACCCCCTCACCCTGAACTCTGTCCATGTTCTCGGTTTCGCCGTCAATCTGCAGCCTTAATTGCGATAATTTCGCGGCATCTGCTGGGTCGGCGGATCTGATGATGTAGCTTAAGCCTTTTACCTCAAAACCTTTTTGGTCAATGTTCATGCTTTACTCCTTTATACAGTGGTAGGTAAATTATAGCATTTACATCCCGCTGTTTCAGGTGTATTATTAGTTTACTTTGTAAACTGTTCACAAACGTAACTATATTCAGCAAAGGGGGTCCGCTCACATGATTGATCCACAGCAGACGAGTGAGGTTTATCATTCCTTTTTCGCGGTGTCCCGCCAGCTCAAGAAGCTTGCACACCAAAGTGCAGCAAAGCTGGGGCTGACGGTGCATCAGATCGGCATCCTGAACTCCATTCAAGACAACCCGGGCCAATCACAGAAAGAAGTTACCGAACGGCTGGTTTTTGCCAAGAGCCGGGTAAGTACTCACATTGATGCTCTGGCAGAGAAAAATTTGGTCACCCGGGTCATTTCGGAACAGGACCGCAGAGAAACCAAACTGTATATTACTCCTGCCGGAGAAGAGCTGTGCAAGCGGTACAACGAGGAGGCTTTTTCCTATAAAGTACTGGGATCGGCACTGGAGCAGTTTTCCGGGGAAGAGATTGACACCCTCCTGCGGATGAACAGACAACTGCTCGACAAGCTGGCGCAGGCACAGGAGCAAGAGACTTAACAAAAAAATTCCACACAAAGCTGGTGATGTGTAATGTCAAGAGGTTTTGGTGCAGCAGGATTTGGTGGCGGACCTGGGCATGGCAAGCTAAAATTTGATGATGATGAGTTGCATCCGAAGATTTCCAAGCAGCTTCTGCTGCGGATTTCTAAGTATTTTATTCCCTACTGGAAGCAGACGCTGCTGGTTATGATCGTTTTATGTGTTTCTGCAGTTCTGGGGCTTTTGCCGCCCATCCTGATCCAGCATATTATCGACCAGGCGCTGCCGGACAAAAATCTGCATCTGCTGCTGTTGCTGGTCCTGGCTTCACTAGGCGCAACCGTTGTCTCGGGACTGCTGGGAGTGCTGCAAAATTATTTGAATTCTTTTATATCGCAAAATATCGTCCATGATATGAAAAACCAGATGTACAGTCATCTCCAGCGGATGCCGCTGCAGTTCTACTCCAGTGTTAAACAGGGGGAAGTCATCACCAGGATGACTAGCGATATCTCGGGAATTCAAGGTGTGTTCAGCAACACGATTGTTAATTTTGCCAGCAATTTATTTATCCTTGTCTCCACTGCGGTGACGCTCTTTATTATGAACTGGAAGCTGACGCTGCTTGGAATTTTTGTTATTCCTCTATTCATACTGCCTACCCGCAAAATGGGCAATTTGAGCTGGAAGCTGGCTAAAAAAACACAAGAGAAATTCTCCGAACAGAATGAAGTTATTGAGGAAACGTTAAGTATCAGCGGCTATTTGTTAATGAAGCTGTTCACCAAAGAAGAAGCGGAATATACAAATTTCAAAACGATTAATGCAGAAGCTACACACCTGCAAATCCGCCAATCAATGGCCGGACGCTGGTTCATGATGGTCCTCTCCACCTTTACCAGCATTGGACCGCTGTTGATCTACTTGTATGGCGGATATCTGTTCATCCAAGGTGAGCTAACAGTCGGTACGATCATCACTTTTGTCGCCTTACTCGGCAGACTGTACGGGCCGGTCTTGCAAATGACGAATTTGTATGTCGATATTAAACGCTCCGCAGCGCTTTTTGAGCGAATCTTTGATTATTTTGACATGGATCCACAGATTGTTGATTCTCCGCTTGCCCTGCACATCAACGCTTCAGGGAAGGACATCGAATTCCGTGACGTAAACTTCGCTTATCAGCAGGATAAACCGGCGCTCCGCCATATATCCTTCACTGCTGCTGCCGGAACCCTAACCGCCCTCGTCGGGCCCAGCGGTGCCGGCAAAACAACGATCACGAACCTCATCCCGCGCCTCTATGAGCTTGATTCCGGTGCGATCACCATCGGCGGCAAGGATATCCGCGATTTCACACTGGACTCGCTTCGCTCCCAGATTGGTCTGGTGACGCAGGATACCTATCTATTCAACGGAACGATCAAGGAAAATTTGCTGTACGCAAATCCAGAGGCCAGCGAAGCAGAGATCATGGGTGCCTGCAGATCCGCTTATATTCATGATTTTATTATGGAATTGCCTGAGGGTTATGATACGGTTGTGGGTAACCGGGGCATCAAACTGTCTGGCGGTGAAAAGCAGCGAATCTCCATTGCCCGGGTGCTGCTCAAAAATCCGCCGATTATCATCATGGATGAGGCCACTTCCTCGCTCGATACGGTGTCGGAATACTATATCCAACAGGCCATGCATGTGCTGCTCCTGAACAAGACCAGCCTCGTCATCGCCCATCGGCTGTCCACGATTATGGCTGCTGATACGATTCTGGTGGTTAAGGCCGGTGCGATCGTCGAAGAAGGCACACATAACTCGCTGCTGAAAAATGACGGGGTCTACAGGGATTTGTATAACAAGCAATTTGAACCGAAGATACTGTCGTGAGGATCCCTGATACAAGTGGAAACGGATACCGTCCTCAAAAGGACGGTATCCGTTTCAGCGAGAAATTGAAGGATAATTTATAGCGTGAAGCGTATAAATGCTTATATTTTCAAAAATCCGCACAGTCCGCTGAGAGTAGCGTTCTGATGCGAATTTTTTTGCCTGCATTCAGCTGTTGCTTATCCATTCAACCGGGAAAAAAGCTCCTCCCGCTCCTCCTCGCCCAAATATCTCCAATGTCCCCGTTCCAGTCCGTTCAGACTAATATTCATAATCCGTATCCGCTCCAGTCTAAGCACTCTGTAGCCCAGCTCTTTGCACATGCGGCGAATTTGCAGGTTCAGCCCTTGGGTCAAAATGATTCCGAACTCATATTCACTAACCGCATAGGTCACACAGGGTTTGGTCACCGTTCCCAGAATCGCGACACCGGAGGACATGTCCTGCAGGAAGGTTTCGCTCACCGGTTTATCCACAGTTACCCTGTATTCCTTCTCGTGTCCATTCTCCGAACGCATCATGGTGTTCACGATTTCTCCGTCATTGGTCATCAGGATCAGACCTTCAGAATGTTTGTCCAGACGGCCAACAGCAAAGATCCGTGAGGGATAACTGACAAAATCTATAATATTGCCCTCCACCTGCCGCGCAGCGGTACAAGTGATCCCAACAGGCTTATTGAGCGCCAGATATACGGGTTCCTCCTTGCTGGGGGTTACGGTCTGTCCGTCAATGGCTACAACATCCCCCGGCTCTACGCTGGCACCCGGTTCACAAACCTCTCCATTGATAGAAATCCGCCCGGCGGTGATCATCCGGTTCGTTTCTCTGCGCGAATAAAGACCCGTTTCACTGATATACTTATTAATTCTCATGCTGATCCCGCTTCCGTCCCGGAAATGAAAAACATCTGATTTCAGCGTACAAAATCAGATGCTTCAGTTCACATAATCTATGAGCACTACGCTCTGTTATTTGCTGCGACCGGATGAAGTTCCCCCGCTGCTCTTGGCAGCAGCATTTCCTTTGCTTCCTTGGCTACCGGGAGCTACGCCTTTCGGTTTCACCGGCTTTGCCGTTTTGTTCCAGCGCGTCCAGCCCTTGCTGCCTGTTCCTCTGCCTGTGCCGCCGCCTTTGCTTTTTGCCACAATATCACTCCGTCAGTATTCAGTTTTCGCCTTGCATTTCTCTATCTTACCATTACTATAGGCAATGTGTCAGGAAAATACACAAACAACCCGCCGGTACAAGTCCGGCGGGTTGTTATTCAGCGGATGAAATTCAGTACTTCAGGCGATTTATTTCGGCTGAATATAACCTTCAGCCTTCAGCAGTTCGGCAATCAGTACGGCTCCTCCGGCAGCGCCTCTCACAGTGTTGTGAGACAGGCCGACGAATTTATAGTCGTACAGCGAATCCTCGCGGAGTCTGCCGGCAGAAATGCCCATGCCGTTCTCGATATCTCTGTCGAGCTGAGTCTGAGGACGGTTTTCTTCTTCGAAGTAGGTGATGAATTGTTTTGGCGCACTTGGCAGTTCCAGTTCCTGCGGACGTCCTTTAAAGCTGTTCCAGCGTTCAAGAATTTCTTCCTTGGACGGCTTCTGCTCAAAGGAGGCAAATACTGCAGCCATATGGCCGTCAGCGACAGGCACACGGATACATTGTGAAGTGATCACCGGCTGTTCGCTCTTGACAATCCCTCCGTCAGTAACCGTTCCCCAGATCCGCAGCGGCTCCTGCTCGCTCTTCTCTTCTTCGCCGCCGATGAACGGAATCACGTTATCCAACATCTCCGGCCAATCAACAAACGTTTTGCCGGCTCCGGAAATCGCCTGATAAGTTGTCACGACAACCTTCGAAGGCTTGAACTCGTTCAGTGCATGCAGAATGGGCATGTAGCTCTGAATCGAACAGTTCGGTTTCACGGCAATGAACCCGGTTTCCGTACCCAGACGTTTGCGCTGCTGTGCAATGACCTCAAGATGCTCCGGATTGATTTCCGGAATCACCATTGGAACATCAGGAGTCCAGCGGTGTGCAGAGTTGTTGGAGATTACCGGCGTGCCGGTACGCGCATAAGCTTCTTCCAGCGCCTTGATCTCTTCCTTCTTCATATCCACGGCGCAGAAGATCAAATCCACATCCGCAGCCACTTCCTCTACCTTGGAAGCATCCTGTACCATGATGCTCTTCACGGCTTCAGGCATAGGTGTAGACAGCTTCCATCTGCCTTTGACTGATTGTTCATACGTTTTGCCTGCCGAATTAGCACTGGCAGCAATAGCTGTTACCTGAAACCAGGGATGATTCTCAAGGAGTGCAATAAACCGTTGACCCACCATACCGGTACCGCCGACGATACCTGCTCTTAACTTACTTGACATAAGAAATTCATTTCCTTTCAAGCAGCTCCTATTGATAGGTGCTTTTTAATAACCGATTATAAATGATATACGCAGCTTACACAATATGTGAACGAAAAGTAAGTATTTCCTTTAATAAATATAGCCCAATTCATTCAGGAATTTCACGATCTCCTGTAGAGTCCGCAATACGGAATATTATCATAATTACCATAATTAAAAAATCCATGACCTAGCCCTTCAAACCGAACCAGACGCGAATCATTGCCGGCTTTTCTCATGGCATCTACGAATTCCTCCACGGTTGCATAAGGAATATTCTCGTCCTGTGTTCCATGAAAGAAAAGACTTGGAGGCAAAAACCCTCTCACATGATCTTTAGGGGACGCGCCTGTGAGGTCAACCGAAAGTTCCGGAAACATTTCAATGAGTACTGCTGTGTCCACCCCACCGTTGAAGATAATGAGCACATCTGGAACACTACTGACTGACAGATCACCGGACAGATCATCGGGAAGATCAGTAACTGTTTCAATCATCGCCGTGCAAAGGGCCAGGTAACCTCCGGCAGAAGCGCCTGCAACGATAATACGGCATGGATCGATCCCGAGAAGATCAGATTGTGCTCTAACCTGCCTTACCGCTGTTTTGGCATGCTTAATACTCGTAACAGGTGAGAACAAACCATCAACGTGCCTTGGACGATATTCCACGCAGATCGAAACAAAACCCAGTGCGGAAAAATAATGTGCGTGATGCTGAAACTGTTCCAGCCTTGCTTTACCCGCTGAAAACCCTGCGCCATGAAAAAACAAAATGGCTGGACACAGTTCATCACATGCCGGAGGTTCAAACACATACATTTTCAGCTCTCCATACTCCGCACTACTTGTATACACCAGTTCTTTAATCGGGAATTTGAACAGTTTCATCACCCTCTGGGTACGCTGATATTAACTCATGTTTCAACTAACAATTGCCCCACAAACCGCTGTAAGCCTATGAAGCTCCCAGACGTTTGGCCAGCTCGCCCAAATCCTGTCCTTTCAGTGCGCCTTCGACCAGTGCCGGCAGCAGCGCAGGCGTGCAGGCAAAACACGGAGTTCCATCCCGTGACAGTTGAGCCGCCAGACGTTCATCATAGGAAGGTTTCCCTTCATCCGACAGAGCCAGCAGGGTCATCGTCCGGACTCCCGCCTCGCGCAGCTCGCGCATCCGCCGCACCAGCCCGGCCTGATTGCCGTTCTCATACAGATCCGAGACGATGATAAAGAGTGTCTTCTTAGGCTCTTCAATGAACTGCTCACAGTACTTCACCGATTTATGGATATCCGTGCCGCCGCCCAGCTGAATGCCGAACAGCATGTCTACGGGATCATTGGCGCATTGTTCGGTAAGATCGACAACCTCTGTATCAAAAGCTACTACACGGGTGTTAAGCACCGGGATGCTGGCGAAGATCGAGCCGATGACCGAAGCCCAGATAATGGAGTCGGCCATGGAACCGCTCTGGTCAATGTCAACAATTACCGTCCACTCTTTGCTGCGGCGCGCCCGGTCAAAATAATAAAACCGCTCGGGGATAATTATCCGTCGTTCTGTATCATAATGTTTCAGGTTCCGCTGTATTGTCAGCTTCCAGTCCAGTCCGCTGAGCGATGGCAGAGGAGAGTGCTGACGCTTGTTCAAAGCTCCGGTCACTGCCCGGCGGATATCCGTCTCCAGCAGCTTGACCAGTTCGTCGACAAGTGCCTGAACCAGCATTCTTGCTGTGTCTTTGGTCTTCTCCGGGATCTTGCCCTTTAGCGATAGAAGGGTACCAATAAGCTTGATATCCGGCTTCACGGCAGCCAGCAGCTCCGGCTCGAATAGCAGCTGCTTCCAGCCCTTACGCTCCATCGCATCGCTCTGGATAATCGAAACTACATCTTCCGGGAAAAAATTGCGCACATCCCCGAGCCATTTCGAGAGGTGGACTGCGCTCCGCCCCGTTCCGGCACCTTTGCCCTTGGCGGTGCCGGCATTCCCGGAGCTGCTGCCGGCACCGGTCTCATCATAGATGGCGGCAAGCGCTGCATCCATAATCAATTCCTCTTCTGTCAGCGCAAGCCGGCCGCCTTCGCCATAGCCTGACAACGCTTCTTCCGCTTCCTGACCCAGAATCAGCCGCCAGCGGGATACCGTATTCTCCTGCCTGTTCTCCGCCGTCATCTAAAAGTCACCGAAGTCAAAATCATTCAGCTCATCCAGCATTTTGGCCTCTTCCTCCTTCAGCTCCCCGGTGAGAATCTCTGCGGCCTGCTCCACATTCACACCCCACAGCTCGCCTAGCAGCTCGGAGATCATCGTCTTCTCCCGTGGAGAGAAGGTGCTGAATGCCCGGCGCAGAAAGACGAGTGCACGCTTGAATTCATCATCCGCAAGAGCATTGATATAGTTGTTCAGCTGTTCCCACAGGCTCATGCGCGACAGCAGTCCGTACCGGTTGCGCATGGAGAGCCCTTCAAACCAGCCGGCTCCAAGATCGGCCGGTATCCCCGGAGATAATCTGCGCGATACTTCCGCTGCAACTTCCTCCGCAGAAATTGCAGCCCGCTCCATCAGAATGGCGCAGGCGAAGCCGGACAGCCGAGGATTGCGGTCATCCCGCTCTGCTAGCTGCTGCAGCTCCTGCAGCCATAAACCTTCATCCAGCGTTTCGCCATGCTCAAGTGAAATCCCGTTCAGCTCATTGATGGCAGTCAGCATACTGCCGGCCGCTTCGTCGTTGCAGCCGCTGGCATCCAGCAGGAACAGGCAGCCGCGCCGGAACAACTCCTCCATCAGCGGTACCAGCGGCGCGGTATCCACCTTGCGGATGTCGCCAAAGCTGATAATCGTCGACAGCTCGCTGGAGGCGGCTGCGATGCCGACCACATCCCGGCTGAGGGCAGCCAGATTCTGCAGCACTCTGCTGGCCTCCTCCATCTGGGCAGTCATGCCGCATTGGCAGGCAATCCTGATGAGTGCCGAAGCTTCGGCGATGGAGCGGCATTCCTGCAGCCGTTCACGCAGCACATAGGCTCCGGCCACTTCCACCGTCTCTCCCAGCAAGGTGGATTCTACAACCTGTATCTCCACCTCCGGCGACCACTGGATCACCCAGTGCTCAGCCCAGGTAGCTCCCTCCTGACCGCTTGGCCGGTTCTTGGCAAATGAAATGCCGAGCAGAGTGAGCCGGTGGAACAGCACAGAACGGTGCAGGTCCAGATAGGCTGCCTCAACGCTTGACACCCTGCGGTTCTCCCTGAGATCAAGCGACAGTTCACTGGCTACCGTCGATTTATATTTCTCCAGTTTATAACGTTTGAGCAGCCTGTTCAGATCATCCTGAATCGGAGTCTGACTGACCCCTTCGGCAAGGCTGCCAATGGCTGTGCCAACATCTACTCTGGCCAGAGCTTCGGCCACAACCGACAGCTCGCCGTGGCCGAGAAGCGTCTGTGCGGCATCGCGCAGATCCCGCAGCGTGGGTGCACTGCCGCCGTGCAGCGACGCCAGCGACTCCGCCAGCCGGACCGCTTCAATAACCTCTGCGGTTGAGCGGTGTGTGCCAGAGCCGCGCACACGGCGTGCCACCGAAGACAGGTACAGATGCGGCAGCTCCTCCGGCCGCCCGGCCGCCATGGCTTCCCACATCATTTGGAAATAATGGGGAGCCCCGTTCCCCGCGCCATAACCGGACATCGTGGACAGCTTGTAATACGAATATGGCATCAGCGTCAGCTTCGTGCTGCGGGAAGGCAGCGCAGCCAGTTCTTCATCACTCATGCTCTCCGTAAGATCGGCCAGAGCTGAAGCATGGTAGGCACCACAGATGACGACGATCTTCTGCGGCTCATGCCCGGCGGCAATCATCTTCTTGATCTGCCGCCTCATATAAGACTCACGCAGCGCATTGTAGGCATATTCGGACGGCTGCTCCCGCAGCTCCTTATCTTCCGCCAGTTCACGCATTTGCGCGGAGAAGGATAGGACCGCTGCACGGTATGCCCCGGCATTCGCATTATGCTCGTAATTCCGCTCCCAGTACATGTCATAATCATACTCACCTGCCAGCCGGGCAATCCGGCTGTAGAGCGATTCTTCGTCCTGCATTTCTGCTGCAGAAGGTTCTTCGGCTTCAACAGCAGCGGGCTTAGTTTCCTGCCCGCTGCCCTGCTGCTGTCTCTTCATATCCTGCAAGCCCAGCGTTACCGAAGAAGGCAAATCAATAAATAACGCCTCCGCTCCATTCTCCTTAGCCCACTTCATGCCCTGATATTCCGGAGAATAGACGGCAAAAGGCCAGAGAACGGTACGCACCGGCAGCTCATCGGTAAAGGCTAAAATCGCCACCGGGGGTTTCGTAACTTTATGTGTCAGATGGCGGATTTCACCGGAAGCATCGCTGGGCCCTTCGATCAGCACCGCTGTCGGCTGAAGCTGATCCAGGTATTCCAGCAGATGCATTGCGCCGCCCGGTGACAGATGCCGCACCCCGAAAATATGCACTCCAGCTTCAGCAGCCTTAATCACTCGTTCATCTCCTTACAAGCCTGGTACAGGCCGCGCCACTCTGCTCCTTTTTTCTTCATCACATTGTCCAGGTATTCCTTCCAGACCAGTTTATCCTTGTCATCATCCTTGACAATCGCTCCTTGTAGTCCGGCGGCCAGATCATCGTCAGTCAGCTCACCGCTGCCGAAGCTTGCGGCCAGCGCCATACTGTTGGTCAGCAGAGAAATGGCTTCTGCCGTAGAGATAACCCCAGCCGGTGACTTCACCTTCTCCTTCTTGTCTAACGTCATGCCGCTGCGCAGCTCCCGGAAGATGGTAACCACCTTCAGAAGCGCCTCATCCGCCGGAACGGAAGCTTGCAGCTCATACGAAGAAGCAATTTCCGCAACCCGCTTCTTCACGATGGCCAGCTCCGTCTCAAGATCGGAAGGCGCCGGCAGCACAATAATATTGAACCGCCGTTTGAGTGCGGCGGACATTTCGTTGACTCCGCGGTCCCGCGTGTTGGCTGTGGCAATAATGGAGAAGCCCTTGCGGGCGCCCGCCTCCTTGCCCAGTTCCGGCACAGAGATCGTCTTCTCCGACAGAATGGAGATCAGCGCATCCTGCACCTCGGAAGCACAGCGGGAGATTTCCTCGAAGCGGGCGATTCCGCCGTCCTCCATGGCGCGCATGATCGGACTCTTGACCAGCGCTTCCGGAGTAGGACCGTTCGCCAGGAGCATCGCATAATTCCAGGAATAACGCACATGCTCTTCACTGGTTCCGGCGGTCCCTTGCACAACAAGCCCCGAGTTGCCGTAGATCGCCGCCGCCAGATTCTCAGACAGCCAGGATTTGGCTGTTCCCGGCTCACCGATCAGAAGCAATGCCCGGTCAGTGACCAGGGTGGCAACCGCCATTTCAATCAACCTTGAGTTGCCGATATATTTCGGTGTAATGATCGTTTTCCCGGCTTTGCCGCCAGTTATGAAGGTCAGCACCGCCCGGGGAGACATCTGCCAGCCGGCAGGAATCTTCCCTTTGTCCTCCTTGCGCAGCGCTTCCAGCTCCTCACGATATAATACCTCCGCAGGCAGCCGCATGTAATCCTGAAGCTGCTCTTGTTCCGTTGACATATACTCATCTCCCTCTAATGACTTTACTCTTGGCTCCGCAAATGGTTAAGCAAATACTCAAGCTGCTGTGCGCATTCGTATCTGTATACCGGAACAATAGCTTCAATACGGCTGATATAGCTGACCGGAAAACGAAGCATCACTTGGAACACGTAATAATCAAAGATATAAGGATTATAAAGCCGATCGTTCTCCAGCACAGACATTAGGAGCTCCTGGCGCTCCTCCTCTTGCATATCCGTACGCTCCAGACCAATAAAGATATTCGTGATAAATTCTTGCATTCTGCGTTTCTTCTGCCCCTGGAGCTTCTCCAGGAGGTAGCTGCGGGCACGCTCATGCCCCGGCTGGGCAAAGGCACATACCAGCTCCAGTGCGTCACGGTCAATGAACCAGTCCAGCCAGCGCGGGTCCCACTCTGCGGCAATTCTCTCTGCAGGCATCATCTCTCTCGAGTATTGGAGCCTGTCTCTGGAAGAACTCCAAGGTGTTTCGTAAGCCACCCGTTCCACATTCATAATCTGCCGCTCCAGCGTTTCCAGAAGCTGCTGGTCACGCTGCGCCGCCTCCTTCGAGACGATTGATTTCAACTTGTTCACCATTGTGCCGCCGAACTGGTTATACAGTTCCTTGGGGTTCAACTGCTGCTGAGCCGCACGGAAAACATTCGGCAGATAGCGCATGTTTTGTTTCGCCAGCCCCTTCAGCAGCTCCAGCGATTCCGCAGTATCCGACTTTTCTGTGTACCAGGCCGCCTGATCGATAAGCGGCAGCCAGCCAAATGAGATAAACCGGGGATATTCTCCGATCACATAGCTGTATGCTTCATCGAGCTGCGGATTCCGCTCGCTATGGAGAGCGGTTAGATAGGGTTCTATTCCATTCCAGTATGTTTCCGTCTTCTTCTTATCTTCGTTGTCCCGGGGAGCTTCACGCAGCTCCTCCATAAATCGAACCGACAGCTGGTCTGCAACCCGTGCAGAAGGCCACTTGGAGAGCGCCTCCGCCACCAGCGCCCGGTCCTTCTTCAGCGAAAATGCTTCCAGCAGACGTTCCCCGCCCTGCAGGGAACCGCCTGCGGCCAAAGCGGCAAACGCAGCTTCCCGGATGGTCTTCTTCTTGTCCGCCGTCCATTCCAGCAGTGCCGGGATATAGGCCTCATGCCCGGCAAGACATCCGATCGCCGCCACCCGGACATCGTCGCTGCCGCTCTCAGCGGCTGCGTAGATCTGCTCGAGCACGCCGGCTCCCCCCACTTTGCCAATCACCTGCAGCTTACGGACCTCGCCTCTGCCGCCGGCCGGATTAAAGTGCTCCATCAAATATTCGGCGATAGCCGGGCCGTAAGACGGAAGTATCTCTGCCGCCGCAAACTCCGCAAGCTCCGCATAAGGATCTTTCAAAGCGGCAATAGCCAGCGGAAGCAGGCGCATATCCTGAAATACGCCTTCCTTAAAAGCTTCGATTACGATCTCATATCTGCCGCTTCCAGTCGTGGTCAATGCCTGTCTCACAGCGGCCAGCTTGCGGTAAGGCAGCCGGGTCTCCGCCGGGAAATAAAACACCCGCAAAGGACCCGGAGTTCCGTCGGGTGCCGTAACCCCCTGGGTGTAGAGCACCGATTCCAGCAGCAGCGTCAGCTCCTGCAGCTTTGCAGCGGATACTGGTTCCGCTGTACTGCCGGGCTCTATCAGAGCCGTTATACCCTCACCCAGCCTCTTGAAGACTGGAGCACGCTCACCGAGTTGCTGAAACTGCGGAAGCAGACGCTTCAGCCGGAAATCTCCGGCTGCCAGATCACTTCCGGCGATATAAAGTCTTCTCACCTCTTGGTGAAGCTCTTGCAATAATGCTGTACTCATGGGCTGTCCCCCTATAGGTATATAAATCATGTTTATGATCTCAATGATTGGTCAGTACAAGAGCCGGGTTACCGCCTCATCCTTGATTATCGTCAGCGGTTGGGCAGTCAGCCGTCCTGAATCCAAATGATGCTCGAACATCACAAGTATGGCACAGTCCGTCAGCAAGGAAGCTGGCAGAAACGGCAGTAAATCCACCGTCCCCTGAGGAAGCGAAGGGATATCCTCCAGCACTAGTCTGCTGCCGGATTCATCTGTGATGACATACTGGCCGCTTTCGGTTACCCCAAGACTTGCTGCATGCAGAAGCAGCACAGGCGATTTATCACTCAGCGGATTCTTGAGCTGATTCTTTACTTGCTTGAGCACCTCCGCGTAAGAGCGGTGAGCCTTGCTGTAAACTTGCTTCAAATCAGCCTCAGTAACAGGTCTCGCTGTTATTTCTTCATATCGGACCCGGGCATTCATCTCTCCGGGGTATTTGTAGAGCAAGGGAATCCGGCCAACTTCAAAGAAGCTGTCTTCTTCCCGCATCAGTTTGGCTGCCTTGTAAGGACGATAATATACCGTCCGGTGAATCTCTCCGCTGTTCGTTTCCAGCCAGTAGCCGAGATCGACATATTCCTGACGGGCAAGATCATCGTAGCTGTAGAAGGCTAATTGCAGAAGCTCGACCTCTTCCTTCACCAGCCCGTAATCCTTTAGTTCAGACAACTGCCAGGCATGTCCGAGCCATTCATCAATAGTGGATTCATGATCCAGGGCAAGCTCGGGATCCTCACTCCTTGCGGTCAGATAAGCCCGGCCTTTCTTAATAAAAGCATGAAGCCGTGTCAACTGCTCCATCGCATATGTATAACTCTCTTCACGGTCACGGCCTTCATCCAGCAGCAACGCGAACCGGCGCAGCTCAATCTGTGCTCCTGACAAATAATAATTGCCAAGCTGCTTCACATGTTCTTTAATCGTCTTCAGCGTTTTGCTGTCAATGGTCGACAATCCGCTGCGGATAAGCGACAGGACCAGCTTCTCCAGCAGATCAAGCCCTTCAAGCTGAGCGTTGATCTTTTTCTTCAGCGCAGATTTATTAACTTTCTTAGGCTTAGCTTCCCCGCCTTCGGCAGCTTGCTTCACCTTGTTCTCTTCACGTTTCTCGGCCTTCTCGCGTTTGGCAGAGATGTCCTCGGGTACATCAGCTATTGTGAAAGGCTGACCCTCGGCATAGGCATACAGCAGGCCCAGCGCATGCTTGCAGGGGAACTGCCGGCTGGGGCAGGTGCAGCGAAACACCGGCTTATCCGGCACAACGAAGTCCGCAGAGCACTCATAAGGCGTTTTGCCGCTTCCCGAGCACTGCCCGAACAGCAATTCCCCGTTCTCCGAACGGTTCAACTGCACGAAGCTTTTCTTCTTCACCAGCCCCTGACCATTCTTCATGGCAGCGGCGTTGGGTGCGAGCGAATCTACATACGATGATGTCAGTTCAGGCAAATCAGTTTCCTCCCCAAATGAGATAGCGTAATAAATCGAAAGATATCAAGCAAACAATTGGATGTATCTTCTATTAACCAATTAACACGGATAAGATCACATGTTTGCATTTATCTTAACAAAAATGGTTTGCTGTTCCAATGGCAATCCCTCTTCCGTGGCAAAAATAGTAAAATCGTCCCACCTCTGCAGATGAAATCCCGGAAAATGAGCAAAAAAATAGGGTGACTCCGAAAGTCCCCCAGTGATCTTCATTTGAACCAGCCTTTTTCCTTGAACCTAGTAATCGCTTCAATCCGGTTGCCCACATCGAGCTTGTCGAGAATAACCGAAATATAATTGCGGACCGTACCGGTCGTAATGTACAGCTGGCTCGCGATTTCCTTCGTATTTTTGCCGTCGGCAATCAGCCCCAGCACTTCCTTCTCCCGTTGGGTCAGCGGATTGGCCTCGTTGCTGTAAGCTTCGTCCATAAGCTCCGGTGCATACATCCGTTTGCCAGCCATAACGCTGCGGATCGAGAGAGCCAGCTCTTCACTGGGGCTGTCTTTCAGCAAATAGGCATTTACGCCAGATTTAACGGCGCGCTCGAAATATCCGGCCCGTGCAAAAGTGGTCAGGATCATGATTTTGCAGCCGGATTGCTTCAGCGCCTCCGCCGCCTCAAGTCCGGTCATTGCCGGCATTTCGATATCCATGATGCAGATATCCGGTTTGAGCTGCTGGACCAGCTTTACAGCCTCTTCGCCATTAGCTGCCCGGCCTACCACTTTCATATCCTCTTCCAGGTCGAGCAATGAAGCCAGGGCGCCAAGCAGCATACGCTGATCTTCAGCAATTACAATTTTGATCATGAATGATTCGCCTCCCGTTCCGTCTGCTGGGTGACTGTGGGCACTTTAATGACAATTGTTGTCCCCCCGTCCTTCACAACGTCCAACAAACCGTTTACAAATTCCAGCCTCTCCTGCATCCCCTGCATTCCATGGCCCTTATAAAATAGAGAAGTCCCCTCAATTCCCTTACCGTTATCCTGTATCTTAATAACCAAATCTACGCGCGAGGGTTCAATGAGAATTTTACAGACCGTGGCACCGCTGTGCTTTACCACATTCGTCACCGCTTCCTTAATACACATGCTCAGCACATTTTCTGTAATTAGCGAAGTATTCTTCAGCTTGGGACTGCCTTCCAGCTCGAACTCGATTTCCGCAGCCTGCAGGAGCTGCCTGATCCGCACCAGCTCGTCTTCAAGCCGGATGCCCCTCATCTGTGTAATCATCTCACGGACTTCTTTGAGCGCTGTTCGCGCTGTCTGACGTACATCGTTGATTTCGAGGATAGCCTGCGCCGGATTTTTGTTGATCAGCTTACCGGCCAGATCGCTCTTGAGTCCGATAAGCGACAGCTTTTGTCCCAGTGTATCATGCAGATCACGGGAGATCCGCTGGCGTTCCTCCATGATGACGAGTTCTGAGATCCGTTTATTGGCATCCTCCAGTTGGACCTCCAGCTTATCCTGATTGTTGCGGTTATACGTTGTAGCAGGCAGCAGGACCACCGCAATCATACTCACAAGCACAAAAGGGAGCTGGGAGAGGAATACCGGATTGCCTGTAATCAGTTCGTAGTTGATGGCGGTAATCGTGGTCAGCAGGTGAATTGAATACAGCGTAAAGAATCCGGCCCGCTTCTGGATATTCCCGATAAAAAAAGCCAGGAACAACGCAAAATACATATACCCGAACAGCAAGGTCATCGTTATAGAAACAATAATCTGCACACTTGTCCAGAAGTAGACCACCCAGCCCGTTGATTTGAAGGCTAGGACATAACAGGCAAAAAATACAATGATCATGAGAATTCCGTATACCCACCGGTCCATCGAGGACGAACGGAAGATAAAATAGAAGGGAAGAATGTAAAAAATGACCCATACATAAGGGCTCAGACCTGTACTTTTATGGAATATATGGTGCCACTTCTGCATGTTAGCCATCCTTTTTGCCAGCAATATTGTACCTCCATTTTAGCATAAACCTTGCAGCAACCGGCAACCCACAACAAAAAAGAGAAAGCTCAGCACCGGTCAGCGTTCAGCGGTTCTGGCTTCCTCTCCTGTTACAGTGTCATTTTAAAGATATGCATGGCTCTATTCGCCTTGAAGTCCGTGTTTGCGTACCTTTAACGCTTCCACTGCCGGCTTTGGCTGCCGCAGTCTTGCTTTGATCTCCTTAAAGCCTACAAATCTTCTATTCTCTTCATCCCACAGGCGGAAATGAAGGGCCTTCAAGCTGCTGCCAATCGTGATCGTTGTCGCCTTTTGCAGCGGCGGAGTGGCATTATGGGCCAGCTCCAGATTATAATTCGGTACCTTCGGACTTAAATGATGGACATGGTGAAACCCGATATTCCCGGTGATCCACTGTAAAAGTCTCGGCAGTTTGTAATAAGAGCTGCCTTCTACAGCGGCACTCACATAACTCCATTCGTCTTCATGCTCAAAGTACGAATCCTCGAACTGATGCTGTACATAAAACAACCAGATGCCGAGAAAGCCGGAGACAAATACGATCGGCAGCTGTACCAGCAGAAATGCCTGCCAGCCGATAGCCAAAATCAAACCACTATAAAGCGCTGCGATTAAAATGTTAGTCAGATAAGTATTCATCCGTTCCTTGCGTCTTGCCCCTTTGGCATTAAAACGGTATTGGATCAGGAAAACGACGATAGGTCCAGCTACAAACATCACCAACGGGTTGCGGTAAATCCGGTAATATAAACGTTTCAAAGGCTTGGCAGCCTCATATTCTTCAACTGTCATAATCCAGATATCGCCGATGCCTCTTTTCTCAAGATTGCTGCTTCCGGCGTGGTGGATGGAATGACTGTGTTTCCACTGGCGATAAGGCACCAAGGTTAATACTCCCGTGATCGTGCCTATGATATCGTTGGCTTTACGGCTTTTGAAGAACGAACCGTGGCAGCAGTCATGAAAAATAATAAAGGTCCGGATCACAAACCCCGCTGCCGGAATCGCAAACAGGAGGGTAAGCCAGTAGGAGACAGACAGGCTGAAATAAGCAGCCGCCCATAACAGGACAAGCGGTCCAAGTGTATTAATAAGCTGCCTTACGCTTGTTTTACGGTCTGTTTTCTCATAGGGAGCCACACTTTTTTTCAAACTGGAAAGCTGGGATGTCTGTTTCGTATTCATCGTGTTTGTTTCCTCCTCGGATGTGTCCGGTTCCGGTCACATTCATCTAACTTCATTATAGAGAAGGAAGTGTCATACCCGTAAGTCATAAATATCAAGGAGGGAGTATGACAAATGTCATACTCCTCACAAATTAAGCTAACTTTCTACTCCGTAGCAGCGGGAGCAAAATCAGCGTACCCATCAATAACAGCACACCGCTCCCTGTGAAAACAGCGAACAGCGAGAATACTCCCTTCAGATATCCGGCCATGGACATGCCGATCACCATAAATCCCATAAACATCGGTCCCATAATTCCGCCCACCCGGCCCATATAGGCAGTCTCCGTATTTTGCAGAATCAGTGTGTTGATGCCGATATGCACACAAGGATAAAAGAAGCCAGTCAACGCTTGAAGCAAAATCGCGAGCAGCACATTATGCGCCGATCCCATACCGATGGTCCCTGCGGCACTCATGAGCAGCCCTGCGGCCAGCAGTATTTGCGGCTTCACCTTTTTACCGATTCCTATAACAAGCGTCCCGCCCAGCATCATTGCGGCTCCGTTAACCACCATCATCCATTGCAGGAAGCTGCTGTCCTTGCCCAGATTCTCAATCATCACAAATACTCCCAGAGGCTGAATAAGCCCTGCTCCCAACCCGGCAAATGCAAACGAAATTCCCATATTTCTCAAAATCGCGCTGGAGTGCACATAAAGCAGTCCTGCTTTTATTTCCGTGGCAATCCCCTTACGCTCCCCGGCTGTCTCATCCGGCACATCCTTAGGCAGTAGCCCCAGAATCAGCGCCGAACCGATAAACATGCCCCCCATGATCGCAAGTGAAGTTTCGATACCATAGTGTTCATATATAAAAGCACCGATCATCGGGCCAATCACCATAAAAAAAGCGGTCAGCGACTGGGAAACGGCCATAACACCCTGTAGCTGATCTTCGGGAACATGCTGCTTAAACAGCTTCATTGCGGAAGGCTGTGAGAATTGCGACAGCACCGCCGAGACAAAGGTAGCCAGCAGCAAGGCTCTCCATGATCCCGTTAAGACTACAAGAAGCACTGCAAACACCGATAATGCGGATAACCCGTCGCTTAGAATCATCGTTTTCTTCGGACGCCACCGGTCCGCAAACGTGCCACCGATCAAAGCAAATAAAAAAATCGGTGCAAATTCAGCTACAGAAATCAGCGATACGTAAAACGGATCATTGCCCGTTATCTCCGTCACATACAAGAGTATCGCGAAATTGCGCACCCATACTCCAAGCTGAAGCAGCACTCTGGATGCAATAATTGTTCGTACAACCTTATTACCTAACACTAGGTTCCCCTCCATAAAAAATAAACATCAAATTATAAACATCGAGAGCTCTCGTTTATTAATATATAGACGTTTTATTATTTTGTCTATATATAATTAGATATTTATCTAATCTATCTATTGTAAGCGCAAAAAAAAAGCGCACAGAGAGATCTGTGCACTTCATCAAATAGAATTCAAATCGTTGCTGCGCTTTACCAAGTGTTCCGGAAATTGACCCCAAGCTACTATGCCTGCTTCGTATATTCCTCGCGGTACTCTGTCGGCGTCTTGCCGGTCGCTTTCTTGAACACCTGCGTAAAATAACGGGGGTCCTGATAACCGACGAGCGGAGCTACCTGGTAGACCTTCACATTGCTGTTCTGCAAAATATATTTGGCCTTTTCCATCCGGCAGTTGGTAACGAATTCAAGAAAGGTGTAACCGGATATTTGCTTAAATAACGTGCAGAAATGGCTAATGCTCAAACCGGCTACCTCCGACAGCTCTTCAATACTGAGATCTTTATGATAATTGTCTTCAATATAACGTTTGGCTTTCTCAACAACGCTGCGTCCATCTTCACGGGCCATCACTTTGTTGCTCTCCAGCATCCACTCACGGAATTCCTGCTTCAGCACGTTAATCATTGCCGTCAGGGTACCCAGGCCGTGCAGCTTGCCAAGCAACCCCTCCAGCGACCAGTCCGGCTGCATGTTCAGGTTCTCAAATTGCCTGTACAGCACAACAACCATCTCGATGATGATCCGTTCGGCCAGCTCCTTGGACAGCGCTTGGGCTTCAATAAAGATGGCCATTTCATCGAACAGCACCAGCATCCGCTCCATGTTCAGCGTACGGATGCTTTCGATCAGTGAAACCTCAAGCTCCTTCGGATATTTCACATCCCTGCCGCTTGTGTCCGGTGTCTCCTCTTCAATAAACACGCCTGCCTGGCCGGAATAGAAGCGCTGGAACAGCGCTTTGGCCGCAAGCGGATACACAGTGCTCAATTGATCAATCCCCTGCGTGCTGCGGCTAATCCCTACCGAGCAGGCCAGCTTAGAGTACCTTTTAATATCAGCAACCAACTTCTCGCCAAGCTCTCTTTTGCCTTCCCCGAGCCTTCCCGGAAAGAGCAGCACCCATTCTCCATTGTAGAACGGGAACACAGAAAGCGCGCCATTGTCCATTGACCACTCTTCAAGGATATTGCGGATTGCGAACAGCCAGAGATGCTTCTCCTCCGCGCTCCATCTTGCAGCAAGGGCCGCATAGTCGTCAAGCCTGACGACAGCCATGAAATACTCGCCCTCCAACTCGCTGTTCTCCAGCCATTTTAAATGCTGCAAAGGCCGCGGATTGCCGAGTGTGAACTCCGCAAACATCCGCTCCCTTGCGAGCGTCGACAGCATTTGTACAGAGAGCATCAACTGCTCGTTTTCCTTCTGCTTATCCAGTTTCACCTTCGCCCGGGTCAGCATCTCCGTCAATTCGTCATGGTCAATCGGCTTCAGCAAATAATCAAATGCCCCGAGCCGCAGCGCATCACGCGCATATTCGAACTCCCCATAGCCGCTGATAAAAATAAAGATCAGCTTGGAGCTGCGGGGCAGCACCTCTTTCATCAGGGCAATACCATCGATGACAGGCATGCGTATATCACTGATGATGATCTGCGGCGCTTTCTCTTCAATCAGCCGCAGTGCCACTTCACCATTCCTGGCCTCTCCCGCAATCTCAAGTCCCAGCTCATCCCAGGGAATCGCCACCTTCAAGCTTCGCAGAATAATCGGCTCATCATCCACTAGCAGCACTTTGTATTTCTCTTGCCGTGCAGTCATTACCGGCACCCCCAGGTTTATTGAACTGTAGAACTTTGTATCAGATTCCAGTATTGTTCCGAAGCGGATTGCAGCTGCGCGAGCGCCTCGTCTGCCTGCATTCCTCCGCCGATCATCTCCTCGATGACACTGAGGAAGGTCTTCTTCACTTCAGGAGACAGCAGGTTGTCGTACGGAACAAAGCTCTGGTGATTATCCTCCATCATAGCCATTACCTGAGCGAATACCGGTCCTGTCTTATCCGGATCAATGGTGATCCGCATCGAAGGTATTCTTAATCCCTCATACACAATCTGTGTCTGAATCTCTTTTGTATAGAATGCTTTCATCAGCTCCAGCGCTGCTTCCCGCTTACTTCCGCTCAGGCTGGAGGAGAGACCAATTCCTATCGTATAACCTCCCGCGATGGACGGTTCTGTCCCTTGGTTCAGAGCGGGAAAAGGAATCACTCCTACCTGATTCTGAAAATCTGCCGGAGCCGTGTCTCCCGAGAAGAGATTAATATCCCAGTTACCGTTCAAATACATCGCTGCCTTGCCGCTTGTAAATAAACGAACCGCATTCTCCGTGGATAAATCATTGGATTTGGCGCTGAATGCCTCCTCCTCAATCCACTGCTCCAGATGCTGAAAAGCCTGGGAATACGAATTATTCTGAAAGGTACTCCCGTCCTCCCCGATAACCAGCTTCTGAATCAGCTCCGGTCCGGCATACCGTTCCATTAAATAATGGGCGAATATCCCGGCAGGCCAGCGGTCTTCATTGCCGAGGGCAAACGGGATGTACCCTGCTTTCTTCAGCGTCTTAATCGCAACATCCAGTTCAGCAACCGTCCCGGGAATTTTGATGCCCAGCTTGCTGAACAGCGTTTTGTTGAAATAAAGCGGCTCGGCATTTCCCTCAATCGGCAATCCGTAGATATGCTGGTTGAAGGTCCATAGATGCAGATCACTGAATTGGTCCTTCAGCCCGTTCTCCTGCACAAAATCAGTCAGATCCATCAACCGGTTGGAGCGGACATACGGCTCAATCTCCGCACCGCCGAACAGCACGAACATATCCGGCGGTGTACCCGTGACCATCTCGTTTTTCAGCTTTTGCTCACGGTGAATCGTCTGGTCGAGTCCCTCGAAATTCACTTTGACGTTGGGATGTTCCTTCTGATATTCCTGAACAACCTCTTCATATATCGCGAGCAACGGCTTGTCATGCTCCTTTATCCAGAAATGGCGGAAGGTCAGCGTAATCTTCTCTGGAGAGTTATCTTCAATCGGCTCCCTGTTGCCAAAATTTATAAATAATACCGCTCCGGCCATAAGCAGGATATAGAGCAGTATCCAGCCCCATTTCATCACCCATCTCACAGCTCCTCGCCCCTCTTTCATCCCGTTTTCGCTTATTTTCATGGCTGGATTTTGGGAATACGGATACAGATTGTCGAACCGAATCCAGGGGACGAACAAACGAGGATACCATAAGGATTGCCGAAACGGATGTTCAGGCGCTCATGCACATTCTTCAGGCCTACGCCGCTGTCGCTGTACTTCTTCGGATTGCTGTGTTCTGTATTCCATAGGCTCATCAGTGTGGCCAGATCGAAGCCCGGACCATTATCCTTGACGATGATAATAATATCTTTACCTGTCTCTTGTGCACCGATGGTGATCACCCCATGCTCTTCCATCTGCTCAATGGCATGATATAGCGCGTTTTCCACTATCGGCTGAACAATCAGCTTCTGGGTCATCACATTTCTGAGGGTATCGGGCAAGTCAATGGCGTAAGAGAATTTGTCTTCAAAACGGAATTTCTGAATATCCAGATAGTGGCGGACATGCTCAAACTCCATTTGCAGCGGAATCAGCTCCTGATTCTGGCTGATGCTGATCCGCAGCAGCCTGCCGAGAGAGATGACCATTTTGCTGATATCCCTGTTCCCCGCCAGCACCGCCATAGAGTTGATGGATTCCAGTGAATTATAAATAAAATGCGGGTTAATCTGCGCCATCAATGCCTGCATTTCCGCTTCCTTTTTGCGGCCCTGCTCGGTTTGCACCTGCTCAATGAGTTCGCTGATCTGCGAGCTCATCCGGTTAAAGCCGTCAATCAAGAGATCGCTTTCATCATCTGAGCGCAAAGGTGTCGTAATCGGAGTAAAGATTCCTTGCTTGACCCGCTTCATACCGTTGACCGCGCTGTTAATGCTGCGCACAAGCCTTCGGATGAAATAGCGGTCAAACAAAAAGGCGGACAGCAGCGATACTGTGGATAGAATGATGGCAAGATTGCGAATAGAGTCCGATTCCGAGGATATCAGATTCATGGGAGTGATGGCCACCAAATTCCAGTCCAAATTATGAGAAGGAAGGAAAGTAATCAGTGATTTCTCTCCTTGATAATTGTCAATGTAATAATCCTGAGCCTGGGCGTAACCTTCCTGCAGAAAAGGAAAATGGGTTTGTTGCCCGATATGCTCACCGGATTTGTTAAAGACGATATTCCCCTGCTTGTTGACCAGCAGAATATCCCCTTTCTTCAGTGTTGCAGCTTCCCAGAAAATTTGGTCAAGCAAATCCGGCTTAACGTAAACGACCAGATAACCGATATCCTCCAGAGAATAAGAATCCTTGATAATTCTGGACTGCACCAGTACCGGATTGCCGGTAGCTTCCGAACCATTCTCTCCGGGTCCCGACCATACCGGTCGGCCCTCCGCTTCCTCCATCGCGCGGTACCAGTTCTGATGGCGCATCTCATTGAAGGACATCGGGGCGTTGTACTGATAGATCAGGCGATCCTTGCCGTAAAGACTGAAAGAAGTGATCATCGGATGATTGATCAGCAGGTTGTTAATGTCCTGCTTAATGTCGTAGGTCAGTACAAAATTCGGCTGTTTGAGCGTTTCCTGAATTTTTGGCGAAATAATAGCCGAATTTGTAATGTATGAGATTTCACTGAGTGCAAACTTAAGCTTGCGGTCTGTCTCCAGAAGTGAGATCCAGTAAAAATTGCTTGATTTCTTCTCCATGGCACTGGAAAAATTCGCATACGTAACAATCCCCATCACGATCACGGGAATGAACACGAGAAGAATAATAGCGAACAAGATTTTGCGGCGGAGCTTCATATGCCTTTCCCTTCCTCCTGCTGTCTCTGCCCATTATTATTCTTCACGGTACTCCCTATTTCCTTGTTTAACATTAAAAACCAGTTTAGCTTTTGATTGCGCCTGAGGTCAGACCGGCAATTACCCAACGGCTGAAGAACAGGAAGACTACGAGCAGCGGAAGCGTGGCCGTAAAGGTGGCTGACATAATCATCCCATAGTCAAGACCATCACGTGCACTGAACAACTGCTGCAGCGCGATCTGAATGGTAAAATGCTCTTTATTCTTCAGGACGACGAGCGGCCAGAAGAAGTCGTTCCATACCGTCATAAAGTTAAGTATGCCAAGTGTAGCCATTGCCGGAGTAATGACGGGAATAGCAATCTTCCAGAAGATCCGGAAATGTCCGCCTCCGTCAATCCGTCCCGCTTCGATCAGTTCGGTAGGCACCGCCGAGGAGATATACTGGCGCATCCAGAAGATCCCGAAGGCATTGACCATCGCAGGCACAATAAGCGCCTTAAAGCTGTCGATCCAGTGCAGTTTGGCCATAATAACATAAGTCGGAATCACACCCAGCTGCTGTGGAACAATCAGCGTGGCGATGACGAACACAAACAGCATGTTCTTGAGCGGAAACTCATATTTGGCAAATGCATAGCCGGCCAGGGTACAGAAGAACACAACCGAAATCGTGACCATGGACGAGACGAACAGCGAGTTCCCGAGTGCCAGGAAGATATCCGACCGTTCCAGCACTCTGCTGAAGTTGTCGAAGAACTGGTCACCAATGGTTAACAAAGGTGGCTTATGGAACACGGCACCCTTGTCATTGGTTCCTACAACAAACATCCAATAGAACGGAAAGACAGAGATTAATGCTCCGAGAATGAGCAGGAAATAAAACCCCAACTTGCCGAAGAAACCGAGGTCATCCGGTTTTTTTCTGAAAATTCGCAATGTGCTCACGCTTTTCTCCTCCTAGACTCTCCGCCTGTGCCTCTGGAAATCAGCATATTAAGGATGGAGAATAGAATTGTGACGAGGAACAGCATAACCGCCGTAGCCGCCGCCGTACCGAAGAATCCGTTGCGGAATGCTTCGCTGTATAAATAAGTAACCATTGTAATCCCTTCCTGGCGGGTTGATCCGGTACCGGATTGGCCCAAGAATACATATGGCTCTGTGAAGAGCTGCAGTGCACCAATCGTGGATTGAAGGGATACGAAAATAATAAACGGCTTGAGGAGCGGCAGCGTGATGGAAAATAGCTGCTGTCTTCTGTTCGCACCGTCAATCCGCGCGGACTCGTACAGATCCATCGGTATGCTCTGCAGGCCAGACAGGAAGATGATCGCGTTATAGCCCGTCCAGCGCCACATAACCATGGTGGAGATGGCAATCTTTACGCCCCACCAGCCGGAGTTGAATGCCATGCTGTCCAGTCCAAGCCCGTTCAGCATCCAGTTGATCATCCCGTTGTTGCCGAACAAGGTGCTGAATACAAGCGTAACAGCCACAATCGACGTAATATTGGGCATGAAATACAGAATACGGAAGGTTTTCTTAAACCGCGTCATTCCTGAATGCAGCAGCACTGCGAGCAGCAGCGCTAGAAACACCTGCGGCAGCGTGCCCATCAGGCCCATAATCAGCGTATTGGTGAAGGAAATCCAAAAGGTCGGGTCACTTGTGACCAGATCGTAGTTCTTCATCCCGACGAATTTCATCGGATTGAGCGCATCCCACTTAAAGAAAGATAAATAAAACGTAAAGAAGATCGGGTACAGTCCAAATATCGAGAACAGAATAAAGAACGGAGAAATAAATGTATAAGCAGTGATGCGGCTCCGTCTTTGTTCAGTTAAAAAAGGGCGTTTGCTCTCGGCATGTGGACTCGCAATTACGGGTTCAGCCATGTCACACCTCCAGGGAATATAGCAAAAACTCCGATAGGAGTCTTGATCGATGATTAAGTCTTCCTATTTCACTAAAACCGGACTCACAGAGAGTGCGGCTCTCCATGAATCCGGCATTACAGGCATCATTTCCTTATTGAAATGCTTAACTGCGTTCCTCCAGGGTTTTCGCTTGTTTAACTGCTTCATCCCACTCTTTGGCAGGGTCGGCTTTTTTCTCAATTACGTTCTTCAGCGCGTTCTTGAAGAAGGTATCGGTTTGGTCATGCAGCGGTCCGTAGTATACCGGTTTAACACGGTTAGCCGCCTTACCAAATTCAACTGCGATTTGTTGGCCGCCGAAGAAGTCATCTTTGAAATCTACGAATGCCGGATCTTCATACAGTGCAGGAATGGAAGGCATCAGGCCCTTAGCTTTGAACGATTCGAGCTGATTATCCTTGTTGACGAGCCATTGAATGAAATCATAAGCTTCCTTCGGATGCTTGCCTTCCTTAGGAAGGGTGATGAACGAACCGCCCCAGTTTCCGGCACCTTCGGGCAGCTGAGCAATTTTCCATTTACCGGCAGAATCAGGAGCGTTGGTCTTAATATAGCCGGCCATCCATGCAGGACCCATAACTACGGCGAACGATCCGTCGGTCATGCCTTGGCCCCACTCAGGAGACCACAGCAGCATATTGCTGACCCAGCCTTCCTGAATGCCTTTAACGGTGAAATCGTAAGCTTTTTTCACTTGCGGATTGGTATCTCCGATGAATTTGCCGTCAGCTTTGCTGAAGTAGATTTCATCAGGAGATTGGTCGCGGAGTGCGTTATACGTCAGATCTGTTAAGTCAGAGAAGTATTTACCGGTTTTGTCCTTGAAGGTTTTCGCCACAGTAGCGAGCTTATCCCATGAGTCAATAGCAGCACCGAAACCTTCCGGATCGCTTGGCAATCCCGCTGCTTCAGCCAAATCCGTGCGGTAGTAGACAACTGTAGGACCGATATCCGTTGGAAGTCCGAGCTGGAAGCTGCCGTCAACAGAGGAGGCTTGCTTCCATTTCCAGTCGAGATAATTGGCTTGAATATCTTTTGCTCCCAGATCATTCAGGTTGTAGAATTTATCCTGAGCACCCAGGAAACGTTCCATGAAACCGATTTCAAGTTGGAAAATATCAGGGGCTCCCGAATTCGCCGACAACGCAGTTGTCAGATTGTTGTGATGGGCAGTCTGGTCACCGGTGTTCTGAATTTTGATTGTAACGTTCGGATGTTCCTTGGTGTATTCTTTCGCCAGCTCTTCATAGTTAACACTGCCAAGTGTCCAGAATGACAGCTCAACCTTCTCAGCCGGTTCCGTTTTATCTCCTTCAGTTGCCGGCGCATTTGTACTTTTAACGTTGTTACCTGCATTATTTTTCGCAGTGTTGTTTTCAGCGTTGTTGTTACCTCCGCATGCTGCCAGTGAACCAACGAGCATGATTGAAGCAAGCGTTAACGCCAGATTCTTTGCTTTTTTCATTCCTCTGTACCCCTCTCAAAGGTTTCTCTTACAAGTCTTAGTGTACAGTAGGAGAAATCTTTTTTTGAGGAGGCAAACTTCCGATTTGAGGTGGAAATATTTACGATATGGTAAATTCCGGTTCTAATACACCCATTTCCACAGCCGCCTCCGTGGTTTTCAAGCACGAAGGTACTCGGCTACAGAGATCCGGCTCATTCTCTTTTCAGTTGCTTGGTGTTGGCAATGTACAAAGTGATAACGAGCACAAGTATGGCACCGGAATAGATTAAGGTATCCGCCGGGCTCTCATGATCGATAATAATCAGCCGGATAATTGCCGTTATGCCAATATAGATGAAATAGCGAAGCGGAAAATGATAATTGGCTTCGAAATACTTGATAATCAGCGCAATAAACTCAAAATATAAGAAGTACACGAGGATTCCCTCCAGCAGCTCCAGCTTTGACAATTCCCCTCCATCATTAATAAAGCTGAAAATGTAGATCGTTTCCTTGCCGAGAAATATGACTAGAATCAGGGCCAGCACAATCAAGGACAGATTTAGTACCCATTGCAGAATCACAGCTGCATAACTGAACTTATTGTTCATTTTGTTGGAATCCACTCCGTCCTCTTGGTTTTCCACAGTATAGGTGTGACTGCGTTTTCACTGCAAGCGGCATTCTCTTCCGATTGGAACCATTGGATTTCTATCCTCTGCACAGGTATACTGGTTTTATTTCAAGCAATTATTCACCCATCAAAGGAGAGTACCTTTCATGCCCATCAACCGCCCTTTACTGACAGATAGTGATTTACAGGAAGCCGTTGACCGCAAGCTGCCTGTGCGCGTCTTTCAAGACGATCATCTGGTGAATTCCGGAGCGACGGTTGTCCGCTTTACAGATTCGGATGTTGTCATCCAGTCGCGGGTCAGCGATTTAACCTACTATTCCCGGCGGAGCTGCCAATTTTTTGAGGTCAGACCCTAGCTCAAATATTTTGAGAATGGAGAGGAACTGTATCTCGTAGAGACACATCAGGCGACAGCTTTGGGGCAACCAACATTACGACGGAAATTAACAATAGTATTGAGTATAGATTGACAGGCAGGGAGACACTATAGAGCGAGGAATGGCTGTCAGCCAACAACAATCCATAGTGAGGTGCCCCCATGTTCAAAAGATTTGACGAGATTGCTATTGAGATTCCCGAGGTTGAACGCCCCGACCCCAATGCTGCTGCTGCTGTTCAGGAACTGCTTGGCGGGAAATACGGGGAGATGTCCACACTGAACAATTACTGTTCCAGTCTTTCAATTTCCGCAGCAAAAAAAGCTCAAGCCGTTCTATGATCTGCTCATGAGCATCACCGCAGAAGAGCTGGGCCATTCCATGGGACGCCCATGGAGCGGAGAATATGTCTTTAACAGCGGTAATCTGATTCTAGACTTGCTGCATAACTTCTTTCTGGAATGCGGCGCCCGTACCCATAAGATGAAGGTTTATGAAATGACAGACCATCCGGCTGCCCGTGAGGTGGTCGGGTATTTGCTGGTACGCGGCGGAGTGCATGTGGTGGCTTACGCCAAAGCGCTGGAAATGACTACAGGTGTAGATGTCAGCAAGCTCATTCCAATCCCTTCCCTCAGCAATAAAGCATTTAATGAAACGCGTAAATATGAGTCCAAAGGGATTCATACGAAGCTGTACACGAACAGCGAGGGAGATTTCGCAGAGATCAAACAAATCTGGAAGGGGCCGCACCCTGAAGACGGCCAACCCTTAGAGGTCATTGAAGGCTCCCCTAAAGGATTTCCGATTGCCGAAGCTCCGGAAGTGCCGGAAGAATTCGCTCCGGGCTTTTCAGAGGAGGATTTCCTCGCCATTGCAGCACGCCTGCAGCAGGCGGCCAATATCCGCTAAATTCAAAGAAGCCGGACAAAGACCCCCGCAGGGGGATCTTTGTCCGGCTTCTCTCATTGTCATCACTGTGTCTTAAACTTCCTAATTATCTCTTCATCTCATTCGTTGATGTCTTCAGCTTCTCGTTCAGAATATCCTGAAAGCTGCGAGTCTTGTCATCGGAGTTGGAAGATTTGGCTTCGACCACGGGTTGAGGTCTAAAATACTGATGATTGAAAGCCATAAGATTATGTACTGTCATATTCATTAATGTTCAACCTCCTTCCGTAATCTGCACCTAAATTTGCGTGGTTGCGCATTTTCTTATCTCTTATTTAACCCATCATTTCCATCCCTAAACATTTTTTTTTGCACTTTCAGGAAAAAAATAACCTCCGCGCCGATAATCCGGCCGGAGGCTATAATCTTTTTCGTATCGAATGTTTATTTCAAGGCTGCCCATGAAGCTTCATTCAGCTGCTCCAGCTCATCTCTAACAAGCTGGAAACTCATGGCCCCGATGTTCTCTTCTGCATGCCGGACCTTGGAAGCGCCCGGAATGGCTACCACTGTATCCCCGTGAACATGTATAAGCCAGTTCAGGGCAATCTGGCCCGGTGTCACTCCGTATTTCTCGGCCAAAACAGATAATAGATCAATCAGCGGCTTGCTGCGGGCCAGGCTTTTCTCATCCAGTCCGGATTGCATCCGCCGCATCCTCGAAACTGCACGGATCTGTGAAGGATCCTTATGGAAACGTCCGGTCAGAATCCCTTGCTGCAGCGGAGAGTATGCAATGATGGAGATGCCCAGCTCCTTCGCCGCTTCCATTGTTCCATTCTCGTCAATCTTCCGGTGCAGCAAATTATATTTCACCTGGTTCGAGACCAGAGTCAGACCATACTGCTGCAATATCCTGTGCGCCTCCACCATCTGTTGGGCCGAATAGTTGCTGACCCCTGCATAACGGATTTTGCCATCCTTGACCAGACCGGCCATCGCTTTCATTTCACTGGCAATTGAGGACAGGGAAAACGGCTGGTGAATCTGGTACAGATCGATGCTTCGCCCGCCCAGACAGGTGAGCCGTTCATCAATTGTTGATGAAATAGATTTCGCTGTGCGGAGCATCGGCCACCATTTGGTGGCGATCAGCGGCTTGGCATGGAGACTGCCGTCCTGCTGTAATTGATCCAGCGCATGGGCAAGCGCCTCTTCTGATTTGCCGCCGCCGTAGATCTCTGCGGTATCGACCCAGTTCATGCCGCCTTCCAGACTAACACGCACGATATCCAGGATATCTGCATCCTTAAGATTACTCCAGTACCTTCCTACGATTCCGCTTCCCCGGCTGAACTGCCAGCAGCCCAGCCCGAGCGGTGAAACGGATAACGATGATTGGCCTAAGGGGCGTAAAGTTACTGCTGTTGTCTCTGTCACCAAGTTTCATCCTTCTTTCAGAACCAAGATAATAAAAATCTTTCCAGAATCAAAACTACTCCAAAATAGAGCTCAGATCCACCAGCAAATATGGTATAATTACCCTGCTCTGCAACGCCATACTACAAACAAACCGTGTTGCAGAATGGAAACACAATCATTAATGGAGGGAATTCATGTTAAAAATCTTCGGTTTTTTCATGCTGCTAAATCTAGTCGGCAATCCTTTTCTTGCCCTAATCATCCTGCTGGTCATTCTGTATTTCCTCGACCGCCGATATGTCGGCATCTTTCCAAGCATCACGAAGCCGTTCCGCCGGAGCCGGCAAATTTCCAAGCTGCGTACAACCATCTCGCTGAATCCCAATGATGTCTCCGCCAAGTTCGAACTGGCCCGGCTGCTGACCGAACGCAAGCGTTTCAGCGAATCCAAAGAGCTGCTTGTGCAGATCGCTGACCGGTACGAGCAATCCGCCGAATATTGGGTGGAGCTTGGTTATGTGAATCTCAAGCTGGGACAGCTTCCTGAAGGGGAAGCGCAGATGCTTCAAGGACTGGAAATCAACCGCAGAGCGCAATATGGCCAGCCTTATCTCCGTCTCGCCGAGACTTTCCGCAATATCGACCATGACAAAGCTCTTTATTATGTAGGACAATTTCAGGAAATTCAGTCCTCTTCCAGTGAAGCCTACTATTTGGCCGGCTCTATGTACAAGGCGCTGGGCAGAAATGAAGACGCCAAACGCGCTTTTGCCGAATCTACGGCCATTTACCGCTCACTGCCAAAGTACAAGAAGCGGCAGGAACGCGGCTGGGCGCTGCGCAGTTATTTCGCAAAGCTGCGCTGACTCAGCGGTACATAAATAACCGGGATGGCTCCATTATACGCCTATTCCTTCCTGCAATCATTAACGCAAAACGCAAAAACCTCCGGCTTCTGCACTCCCTGTGCATGCAGGAGGTTTTTTTATGCTATTTTACAGGAACGGTCATTTCAAGCTCAGGAATGTAAAACTTCTGTCCATCCTTCCAGACGTAGGACTTGATTACAGTACTCTCCGGGATGGTTGCAAACGGCTCATACACATTGCTGGAAAATAAAGTATCATCTTCACCGGAGCCACCGCTGACACTTAGCATCGCAACCTCCCGTCCTTGTTCATCCAGTAAATCAAAGAAGATTGACAACACCCCATGATTCTTATATTTTTCCGGTATCGCTTCTTGAAAGGCCCTTACATCCTCTCCCGGTTCTCCCTTAAACTCTGCCAGCAGCAGGGTCGTGGTTTCGCTAACTTCCAGCCGCTTGAACCGCAAATGAATATGATCATGGATTTTTGTTTCCTCAGGAGTCAGAATGTAGCCTCCCACTGTATTCTTGCTGACCGGAAATTCAAACTCGAAAGGCTGCCCGATTCCCGGAACGGTAAATGACATTTTGAAATCAAACTCATCCGGTAGCCGCTGATTCTCTGTATTATTAAAGGCTGTAACGATAACGGAGTCAGGCGCATCCGGCCCTCCTGGAGCGATCCCCCCTCCGGTGATGACCTCAGCTCCATTGACATAAGAATCGATCCTATTCAACATGCCGGTCTCAGGATCGGGAACAGTCCACAAATCAGACAAGGGACCTTCCTCTCCAACCTTACCCGCTTGCTTTCTGGTAAGCACCAGGGACAACCGGCTTCCATCATACATCTGTTCCGACACGCTGAATGTCAAGCCGCCGTGCGTAACGCTCTGCTGAATGTCCCCCGTTACACCAGTCTCATTTGCTTTCTTAAGCCCGGCGTCGCCTGCCAGTTTGAACACACTTTCCAGGAACGGCAGTTGCTTCAAGGTCTCAGCCATTGCCGGTGACACGAACCCCAGGCTGATAATCAACACCATCCCTGCAGCCACAGAGGCAGCACTGATCATAACCCGGGTAAGCCAAGTGCGTTTTCTCCGGATCCTTGAGGTCTTCGCTGTTTCTGGAACCTTGGGATCTGTTTCTTCCATTTCACCGATTACCCGGTAGGTATCGTTCATACGGGCTTGTACGAGCTCCGGCAGCTCTGGAAGAGGCTCTTCCCTCAATCCTGCCAGCCTGCTCTCAAATTGCTGCTGATTCATCCGTTCATCTTCCTTTCCGCGGGCTCCGCCAGAGATTCATATAAGGTTTTCCTGGCCCTGTGCAATCTGGTTTTAACCGCACTCTCCGACAGCTCCAGCAGCCCGGCGATTTCCTGCAGCGTCACCCCCTGATAATAATGAAGAATGACAATGGTCCGTGAAATCTCCTCAAGACTGCTGACGGCATTACGGAGATCCATATCCTCCCCAAACGAAGACGATACCAGCAGGTGCTCTGGAGGTTCGGACATGACGACTACCCGATCCCGTCTGCGCAGAATCATATTGCATTCATTAATCAGAATACGAAATAGCCAAGTGTTGAAGAAAGCAGGCTCTTTCAACCCTGATAATGCTTTGTATGCTTTCATGACCGTCTCCTGCATAACATCCGCACTGTCTTCGTCATTCCTTACAATGGATTTGGCCATACTGTACATTTGCCGTTCCAGCCCCTTAACCAGTTGAATAAAAGCTTCACTGTCCCCTGCTTGCGCACGTCTAATCTGATCCTCTTGTCCGTTATTCAATCGATCCCCTCCTTTCGTTCAGAAAGCTGAAACTCTGCTTGTTGCTTCCATACAGCTGATTAGATGGAGCATAGGGCTGAAAGGTTACCTCTATGTATGAAATATTTTTTTGCCCTGGTTCTTCATAAACAGCAAAGAGCAAGCTCCACTGTCCCGGAAGCCTGCTCCTTTGCTGTTATTCAAGTCATGCCGAATCTTATAAATCTAATGTTTTCGGCTGATCCTCCGCTGATGCCGAAGAAAACGGCCACCAGTTCGCCCGGCCAAACATCCGTACCATAACAGGAACGAAAAATGGCAGGAAGACCAGTGCATAAAGAGCAAGACCGGCCAGAACTACAGTAGCAATCTGCATCATGGACAATACGCCGGAAGGATACATCGAGGCAAAGGTTCCGCCCAGGATCACTACAGCCGACAGAATGACTGTCCCCATATTGCGCATGGCATGCAGGATCGCTTCACGCACATCCCAGGTCTTGTTCTCATTAAAGCGGGCCATCAGGAAGATGCTGTAATCCACCCCAAGCGCAATCAGCATAACGAAGCTGAAGAATGGAGTAGTCCAGGTAATTCCGGAATAATTCAGCAGATTCACAAAGATGGCTTCCGTAATTCCCAGCGCCGTAAAGTAAGTGATAACGAGTGAAACAATCAGATAAATCGGCATGATAATCGATCGAAGCAGCAATACCAGAATGATGAAAATACCGCCCAACATCAGGATAACGGTTCGCGAGTAATCCTCATTGGAAATCTTCTGCAGATCGCTATAGGTGCTGGTCACTCCGCTGATCGCAATCTCCGCATTCTCCAGCTTCGTGCCCATCACAGCCCGGTCCACGGCAGCCTGAATGTCTCCAATGCTGTCAATCGCTTCGGAACTATATGGATTCTCGGCGAAAACAACATCCAGAGTCATAACCTTGCCGTCACCTGCCAGGTACGTATCAAAAATCTGCTGGATGCCCTCGGCTTCCAGCGCCTCAGACGGTACGAAGAATCCGCTCAGCTCATCATCCTTGGCCTCCTGAATTTGCCCCAGGTACGCTTGAGCGGAATTCAGCCCGCCAGTGATTTGCTTCAGGCCATCCGCACTATCGTTCAAACCGTCCGTAAGCTGGCCGATTTGTCCGGTAAGCTGTCCGAACCCGTCAGCAAGCTGCTGCTGTCCGCCTTGCAGCTGGTCGAGCCCGTTTGTGATCGAAGGAATTCGATCGACAATTTGGCCTTGCCCCGCCGCCGCTTGATTCAGGCCCGTCTGCAACTGGCCGATTCCGGCGACAAGCTTGCCCAGACCTTGTGCCAGCGCCGTTTGACCGGCAACGGCTTTGGCATATCCGGTGTTGGCCTTGTTCAGACCGGCAGCTGCAGCTTTTAGCTGCCCTGAAATCTGTCCAAGTCCTGCGGCAAGCTGGGCTGTACCCGTGCCGGTTTGCGTTACCGTTCCTTTAATCGTCTGGTAATCGACATCCTGCAAAAGATCAGGATGGCTGGCTTCCAGGCCCGTGAAGGAAGCATCCAGCCCGGTAAGTGCAGCAGCCACACCCTGGAGCTGGGTTTGCAGCCCTACAACTCCTCCGTCCAATGCGGTCAGCCCCGTGCCGATTTGCTTGTAGCCTGCCAGTAATGCAGCATTGGCGTCCGCAAGCTGCTCTGCGCTGGCCGCTGCCTGCGCCAAACCGGCTTTGATCTCACCGGCTCCCGCTGAGCCGCTTTTAATGCCGCTCTCTATACGTGATAGTCCTTCGCCCAGCGCGGCGATACCTTGTTTCAGCTCAGCTGTGCCCTCCGTCAGCTTCGCGCTGCCCGATACGGCCTCGTTCAACTTCGGCTCGTTATCACTTAACTGCTTGCTTGCTTCCGCAAGCCCCGTTTGAATCTTCGTGAGCCCTTCATTGCTCTGGTCCAGACCCTCTGACAGTGTAGCCACTTGAGTCGGGATCAGGAAGTCATTGATCTGTTCCCCCGTAGGACGCGACATACTGCGAACAGCTTTGACCCCGTCGACCTTTTCCAGCTCACGGCTGATTTTTTCAGCCAGACCCATATATTCAGCAGTATCCATACGGTCATCATTTTTGATGATAATTTTGCCGGGCATCGATTCTCCCGGCCCAAAGCTCTCAGAGATAATATTGAAGCCTTTAACCGATGCGTAGTTGGAGCCGATTTCGTCCATGCTGTTAAAGGACAGCTTGCCGCCATAAGTGACCAGGAACGGCACCACTACCGCAGCTACAATCAGCAGAGCAGCCCACGGTCTTTTTAAGGAGAAGGAACCAGCGGCCCCCCAGATGCGGCTTTCGCTGTGCTCCAGCTTTCCGCGGGATGGCCAGAACATCTTTTTGCCCAATACCGCCATAAAAAATGGAACGACAGTCACGAGCGCCAGCATCATCACGGCAATCCCAACGGCCACTGCAACCGCAGAACGGTACAGCATGAATTTGGACAACCCAATGGCCAGGAACCCTACAAATACCGCAAGACCGGAATAGAATACCGTTCCCCCCGCTTTGCGGTAGGTGGTGATAATCGCGCTTTTCGTGTCCTCGGAGGTCGCCAGCTCTTCCTTAAACCGGCTGATCAGCAGGATGCAGTAATCCGTCCCGATCCCGAACAGTACGGCCACCATAAAGATCTGCGTAAATGTGGATAACGGAAAATCAAACCGGTCCACCAGAAAAGCTACAACCGATTGCGATACAATATAGCTCAGTCCGACCGTAAGCAGCGGCACAAACGGCGCAACGAACGAACGGAATACAACGAACAGAATCAAGAGAATAAATACAACGGTAATATACTCCGATTTCTTAAGCCCTGCCTCTGAGCTGACAATGGTATCCTCCGTGATCAGTCCTTCGCTGGTCAGATAATGATCGGCTGTTACATCACTTAACAGGGCTGCTACTTTAGCGGGGAGCTCCTTGACCACTTCTTCTCCGCCTTTTACCGACAGTGCGACCATAATGGTCTTCCCGTCCTTCGCAATCAGCGTATCCTTTAATTCGGTTTGAGAAAAGGGGTCGGTAATGGAATCCAGCTTCAGCGATTCCTTGCTCGCCGTAAGCTGCTCAACGCCCTGCTTAATGCTTTCCGTATCTTCTGCGCTCAGTCCACCCGGCTTATTAAAAACAAGGGCAACCTGGTGCAGCGTCTCACCACCCTTGGCGTCGGCCACCTCTCTCATAATCTCAGCCGCTCTCGAAGAGGTGTAGCCATCCGGAACAGCAATCTGCCCCTTCTCGCGCACCAGATCCGACATCGCCGGCGCCGTCAAAAATAACACGACCGCCACAGCCAGCCAGACTGTAATTACAGCCCATCTAGCTTTCAGTATAGTCTTCAATTGTTTCTCCCTCCTGTTTCATGCATTAAAAAAGCAAGCTTCTCAAACATGGTAATAAATTTCTCAATGTCCTTTTCCTCAAAATCAAACAGATAGGGAGAGATCACTTCCTGAAACTGCTTCTCGGCGGTCTGATGCACACTCTTCCCATGCTCCGTGAGTGTCAGATATACCTGGCGGCGGTCATTCTCGTCACGGGTCCGCTGAATCAGTCCAGCTTCGTCCAGCCGGTTAATAATTGCCGTTATCGAACTCTTGCCTACCGCAACCGCCTCGGCCAGAAATGTGGAAGTACAAAGCTCCTGACTGTTTATCAGCCGGAGAATAATAAATTGGTCATTGGTCAGTCCTTCCGGAATCCGCTCCTTGACACGGGCGCTAATTTGCCTAGTCACCACCATGTATGCATCCAAATAGCGGTTGATCCAGTGTTCCGCCTCTTCTTTCAAGATTCAAACCTCCCACACTATTAATAGTTCACGTATGAAACTATTTCACAGTAAAACTATATGGTCTGCCGCCCAAAAAGTCAATATGTTCCTTTCCGTATTCCAGCAGCGGCTAATTTGCATTTTGCATAACAAAAACAGCCATTCCGCACGGTGACATGCGTAAATGGCTGTTTGCCGGAAGGAGGTGAGAATTCTCTATTTTCCCCTTAGCTTATTCTCGTTATTCTTCGTCTTCAGACTCCTCGACCTCATATACACAGCGGAACATTTCGATTCCTGCGGCATTTTCACCCAGGCTGTACACCATGAACCCAAGGCTGCGGTAGAAGTCAGCAGCAATTTCGTCCTCAGTTTCTGCCAGCAGGTAACGGGGCTGACGCGCAGTTAGCAGCTCAAGAATCATTCCGCGCGCATACCCTTTGCCCCTGTTCTCTGGCAGTACGGCGATATGGCGGATGTCCAGTGAGCCGTCTTCCGTTTCTTCAAAGCCTACCAGCCCCAGCAGCAGGCCTTCCTCTTCCCAGCCGCACAGCTGCAGTGCAGCCTGTGCGCTATATTCGGCTGAAGTGCGCTGCAGTGCATCCGGTTCATCAATAACAGCATAAGCCAGCAGCTCGTTCACCTCGGGAGAACCCACGAGATGCTTCAGATCTATCAGCATTTTTAAACCTCCTAAAAGTTTTGTGAGCATAGCTTCCTGATAAAACTTCGTACAAAACTCACTTCGAAAGCATACACTTAAGTTTTGTGAAACTTTAGTTTAAGGATTTACCCCATGCCAAATGAAGAAAAATATAGCCTATCCACACACCCAGCAAGTTAAGCAGCAGATCGTCAATATCAAAGCTGCCGACACGCAGCAGCATTTGCATGGATTCAAGCAGCAATATCCATAAAGCCATATGTAAGGTTAGCCCAAACATGGAATTAAGCCGCTTCTTCAGCAGCGGCAGCAGGAGGCCAAAGGGAATGAACACGGCGACGTTTCCCAGCAGATTCACCAGCCGGCCGGAGAAGGGCACCCCATTGTCCAAATCAAAATAGAGTTTTATGGTCCGCAGCGGCTCCAGATTATATTGCAGCGGTCCGTCCGGATGAACAACACGGCCAAAACCGATAAACATCCAGTACACAACGGCTGCACTATACAGAATTAGCAGCATCCAAGCCCATATCCGGCGCGGCTTCGGCTGAAGTTTTCCCCGGGCGGAACGGTTTACGGGTTTCTGCGTCTTACGTGGACTAGAGATTGCTTTCACCTTCCACTATTTCGATGCTGCCGTCGTTCTTGCCGATAATGGCCAGAGCGGCAATTCCAATGAACAAGCCGTGTTCAACAACGCCCGGAATGCCCTGCAGAGACATCGCAAGTTCAGGAGCAGAAGCAATCGCTTCAAACCGGCAGTCCGCAATGTAATTGCCGTTGTCTGTCTTGTACAATTCATCGCCGCTCCGCCGCAGCTCCGGCTTGCAGCCCAGCCTGGCTAGTTCAGCGACTGTCCATTCCCAGGCGAAGGGAACAATCTCAACAGGCAACGGAAACTTGCCCAGCGTTTCTACTGCTTTGCTCTCATCCGCCACCACAATCATGCGTGTGCTGCCCATGGCCACGATCTTTTCGCGTAGCAATGCACCGCCGCCGCCTTTGATCAGTTGAAGCCGGCCATCGAGTTCATCCGCTCCGTCAATCGTCAAATCCAGGTGGTCAACATCACCAAATGCAACCAGAGGAATGCCCAGCTCGCGGGCCTGCTCCTCCGAAGCACGTGAGGTAGCTACTGCGGTTATCTTAAGTCCTTGCTGCACTCGTTCCCCCAGCTTGCGGATGGCCCAATATGCGGTGGAACCTGTGCCGAGGCCAACCTTCATTCCATCTTCCACATACTCCACGGCTTTTTCCGCAGCCAGCTGCTTTACATTGATACTCATTTTAATACCTCCATAATATCCGTTATAATAATGAAATAGATTTACAATATAAAATTATCATCACCAGGAGGATTCCGGATGAGAACCGAAAATCAGATTCAGTCCAAAATCAATGAATTAACACTCCAACGCAGGTCTCTGGAGTCACGTTTGACACCACTGGCCGAAGACAGCCCGCAACGCGAAGCTCTAAACGCCCAGCTTACCCGGCTGGAGGATATGATGCTGATGCTGGAATGGGTGCTGAATGCCCCTGCAGGCAAATACCACGCTTGAACATCAGATTAGAAGAGTTCCTTACCGTAACATAAACTATCCGGATCGCCAATATAAGGTCCGAACAAATCAATCGGCCGATAGCCATGCTTCACGTAGAGTGCAATGGCTTCCGGCTGTTTGATGCCCGTCTCCAGCCGGATTTCCCGGCAGCCGGCACTAATGGCCTTTGCCTCAAGATCCAGCAGCATCTTGTTGGCTATTCCTTGCTTGCGGCTGCCCGGGTCCACATAGAAACGCTTGAGCTCCATCACCGCACTGTCCGGGTCAAGCGGGCGCAGCGCTCCGCAGCCGACCGGCTTCTCTCCTTGATAAGCTACCACGAAAGTCATCTCTTTTACCTTCGGATCGGTGAAATCCACAACGTAAATGGTCTCATGCGGATAGCGGGATTTCAGATCCTCATCCAGACGGTCAATTAACGAACGCAAATCCGCGTTCCCGGGATCAACTACAACAAAATTAACATCAGTTATAGACGTCATTACCGTCTCTCCTCCACTTCAACCATAGCGCAAGTCCAGCTATATATAATTTTTAAGCGTTTCCTCATATAATTCAGCGTTACCCTTCTAAAAGCAAATAAATGAGATCTCTTTCAGCGGCAGCAACCGGGAATCCTGGGCCACCACATACTCAATGACCGAATGAAGCGCAATTTCACAGGCCAACACTTTAGGAAAATTATAAACCCCGGTGCTGATGTTCGGAAACGCTATGCTCCGCGCACCCTTTGAGCACGCCAAGTCCAGGCTGCTGGCATAACATTTGGCCAAAGTATCGGCTTCCCCGGCGCCCCCGCCTTTCCAAATCGGCCCTACTGTATGTATAATGCCCAGCAAAGGCAGCCTGCCTGCACTCGTTAATGCCGCCTCACCAGGCAGACAGCCTCCCTGCTTCTGGCGGATTACCGCACATTCCTCAGCTATTCGTGTCCGGCAGCCCGGTGGATCGCTCCATCAACACCACCGCCTCCATAAAGGCCGGAATTGGATGAATTCACAATCATATCGCCCTGCCAGGACGTAATGTCACCTTCGCGGACAGATATCGCCACATCATTAATGATGATTTGCATGTTCGGCCTCCTCTCTCGCCGTAACCTCCAAGTTTCGAATCAGCTCTTTCTCTCCCCTGCGGTCCGCCTTCTCCGGAAAGGAAGCAAACACGACCCTTGCTCCTTCAATGGAAGCTTTGCGGATGTTGCTTCTCATCCAATTCTCCGCGTCGGTCAGAACCATCTCTCCCGTGCCGGCCGGTACACGGCATAAAGCGGAAGTCGTACCCTTTTCTCCCTTAGCGAGTTGTTCTCCCGGTCCAGAAAGCACGGTGAACTGAAATAACGGAACCGCCTCCGGCCGTTCTTCATGTTCTGCGAACGCTTGATTAACTACGGAGTACATCAGTGAACCGGTAGGAGCGGCAGATTCACTCGCCTCCCGGTCGGAGATCATCCGGCTGCTCTGGTAGGCAAGCAGTCCTGCAGCAAACAACAGAAACAACACGACGCCCCCAACTACAGTAATCATTTCTGTCACCCGCCATTCTGATGAAAATCAACAATACCGTTTCTATATTATCACGGAGAGAACATGCCCGGGAATGGTCAAAATGGGCTGAGTTTCTTTTTTCACAAGAAATCTTCATGATTAAAACGCCGCTCCTAACTGAAAGCGGTGTATATTCTATAAAGTTATTTTGAAATATTCATATTAACAGTTGAAACTTTCTGTGGCATGATCCATAATGAAGTTGTGCATACTGTTTGTCAATCCATAAGAAATCAAGGGAGGAAATTTACAATGAAGTTTTTCTTGGATACCGGAAATATTGAAGAAATTAAACGTATTACCCGCCTCGGTTTAGTGGATGGCGTGACGACGAATCCGTCACTGATCGCCAAAGAAGGCAGATTGTTCAAAGATGTAATCAAAGAAATCGTTGCTATTGTGCCTGGTCCTGTCAGCGCGGAAGTCATTGGCCTTACAGCAGAAGAAATGCTTAAGGAAGCCTATGAAATTGCTGAGTGGGCACCCAATGTCGTAATCAAGCTGCCTATGACCGAAGATGGTCTGGAAGCCTGCTACGAATTGACCAAAAAGGGCATCAAGACTAACGTTACCCTAGTATTCTCCGCGGCTCAAGGCCTCATGGCTGCCAAAGCCGGCGCTACCTATATCAGCCCGTTTGTCGGACGTCTGGACGATATCGGCGTAGACGGCATGAAATTGATCAAGGATCTGAAGACCATCCTGACCAACTACGGCCTGACTTCGGAAATTATCGCAGCCAGTATCCGCAACATCGCACATGTGGAGCAAGCGGCAATCGCCGGCGCGCACATTGCAACCATCCCGGGCTCCTTGCTGCCTTCCCTTTGGAAACACCCGCTTACAGATAACGGTATCGAACGCTTCCTGAAAGATTGGGAGAAAGTTCCGCAAGTATAATACAACTGCTGCTGTTAACATAAAGCACCTCGTGGAAATCTTATTGGATCATAATGGGTCCGATACATTTCTATGGGGTGTTTTTTGCGTCGGGTTGACTAATTTACTTGTCTTGATTATAGTTGTTATAACAAGTATTTTTAGAAAGGTTGATTCTTTTGTCTAATTCCTCTCCGCAGCAATTCCTCGGATTCTTGCTCGGGTCCACCCACCGGAGGATATCCAATGCATTTGCCCGGGTCTTGAAGCCTTACGATATTACCCCCGAACAATGGTCTGTCCTGTTAATGATTGTTGACCGTGAAGGCATTAACCAGAAGGAAGTTGCCGCTGCGGCAGCCAAAGATCAACCCACAACTGCGCGGATCGTGGAGCTGCTTCAGAAGAAAGGTTTTATTACAAAATCAACAAGTCCCAGCGACCGGCGGGCCTTTCTGCTGTATCCCACCCTTGAGGGGCAGACGCTGATCGAAAGCACAATCGCTCTGGAGCAGCAGACGATCCAAGCAGCGGTTGCCGGACTTTCGCCGGAAAAGATTGAAGAGCTTCGCGTTATGCTGGAGCAGATCTATCACAACACTGGAAATTCACACCAAGAATAGGAGCAATGGTATTGAACACAACATCTGATCGTCTCTGGACAAAATCGTTTATTCTGCTGACAATTTGCAACCTGCTGCTGTTTACAGGACTGCAAATGACACTTTCCACTCTCCCGGCCTATGCCGAAGAATCCTTGAACGCCTCTTCCGTGCAGGTTAGCCTGGTCACCAGCTTATTTGCGCTTAGCGCCATCGCTTCACGGCTGTTCTCGGCCAAGGCCATGGAGAAAGGCGGCCGCAACCTGCTGATCTTCCTCGGGCTGGCCGTATCCCTTGTAGCCGTCACCGGTTATTACTGGGCCGGAAGCATAACCGTACTGCTGCTTATGCGCATGCTCTTCGGGATCGGCTTCGGGATGGCCAGTACCGCCTTTCCGACAATGGCTTCGGACGTGATCCCGATTCGCCGGATGGGTGAAGGCATGGGCTATTTCGGCTTGTCGACAAGCCTGGCGATGTCTGCCGGTCCATTGATCGGTCTAAGCCTGCTGCAGGGTCCCGGTTTCGGCTCCTTGCTGCTCGTTACCGCGGCCGCACTGGCGCTAATCTTTCCGCTCGGCTACCGCCTGACAGCAGTGCTTCCGGGTCAGCACAAGGAACCCGCTGCGGTTCCGGCAGCGGATTTCAAAGGCGGGGCATTTCGCAGGCTGTTTATCCCATGCCTGCTGAACTTACTGCTGTCCGTGTCATACGGCGGACTGCTGGGCTTTCTCGCTCTTTACGGCAAAGAAGCCCATTTGGAACATATCGCCTATTTCTTTCTGTTTAATGCTGTTGCCATTGTTATCATTCGTCCATTGTCAGGCAAGATTTATGACCGTTTCGGCCCAGCTGCCCTGCTAATTCCCGGCAGCCTGTTCATCATCGGCGGATTGCTGCTGCTCTCCTTCGCCTCGTCGACAGCCGCCCTGTTCCCCGCTGCTTTATGCTATGGGATCGGGTTCGGATCCATGCAGCCTGCCCTGCAAACCTGGATGATTCAGTCCGTTGACACACGCCAGCGGGGAATGGCCAACGGCATGTTCTTCAACTCACTGGATCTTGGTGTAGCAATAGGCACGATGCTCCTCGGATCTGTTGCGTTGTATAACACGTATGCGGTCATGTACCGCTATTCTGCAATGGCTCCCGCACTTTTGCTTCTGGTCTATATTGCTTATCTCGCCATCAGACGGAGAAGCAACCGGACCACCGTTGCCTCTGCTTAATTTCTAGTCGGCCGTCAGCGAAATAAGAGAAGTACAACTACCGGGCGCGCTGCGGCCAGATCTGTGGTATCCGTTCGGACAATCTTTTTGTACCCGATTCGCCCTTTTCCCCTTTTTCTCCTTTGCTGGGCGTCACGGCGAACAATGTCAACAGTCCGCCGATTGCCCCCACTCCGGCCATCGTACCAAACAGCACCCAGTGCCCCCGTGTCATCAGCAGCGATACCACCGGCGGTCCCAGCGACACGCCGATGAATCGCATACTGCTGTAAAGGGAGGTGATAGTGCCCCGCTTTTCCTGCTTAATCCCTTCAGTAATCAGCGCATCGAGACATGGCAACGCTGCGCCAATTCCAATCCCGCCCAGACTAAGGAACCCAATGATCATATAAATACTTTTACTGAATCCGGCAATAACCATCGCCGCTGTCAACAAAACCATCCCGCTGAAGCCCAGCCATTTCATCATTGACTTGTTCCGCCCGATGATCTTGCCGCCGCCAAAGGAGGATAGACACAGCAGCGCCAGCGGAATAGCCAATACAAAACCTTTCATGGCACCATGAAGGTTGTATTTCGCCTCAAGTGTCTCCGATAAATAAAAGAGAACACCAAAGGTTACGAACATGCAAATGCCGCCGATAGCAAAGATGGCATACAGCCAGCGCCCGTGCTGGCGTAAACTATCCGCAATGCCCGATAAAAACTGCCGGACGGATGTCTTCTCGGCCTCTTCCTGCTCTTCTGGCTTGCGGACCAGAAATAAGACAAGCAGAAACGAGATCACACATAGTACCGGAATGGCAATAAAAGGTGCATACCAGAGCAGCAACCCTAAATAAGCACCGAGAATCGGGCTAAGCACCTTGCCGAAAGTATTTGAGGTCTCGATAAGTCCCAGACTTTTACTGACCACCTTTTCATCCTTGAACAAATCGCCAACAAAGGGAAGCACAATCGGAAAAGCTCCGGCTGCGCCAATACCCTGCAGCACACGCCCGCCAAGAATGATCCAGTAAGCGGTCAGCCCCTCTGTGAACCAGGCAGCAGCAACACAAACCGCTCCTCCGGCCGCAGCAATGAGCAGACTCGGTAGAATAACCTTTTTCCGCCCATAACGATCAGACAGATAACCCGCCACCGGAATCATCAGAATGGCCATCAGTCCGTATAGTGTGATCAGCATACTAACCTGAAATGAGCTGATCTTCAGCTCCCGGGAGATTTGCGGCAGAATCGGCAGCAGCATGGAGTTGCCTAGCGTCATAATAAGCGGAATGGAAGCCAGAGCTGCCAGATCCCATTTTCTGTCCTTCATGGATTGACCACCTTTGTTATCGTTACAATCTCCTTTATTGTGGTTTATTAGCTGACCCGGTATGCATCCCAGCAAAAAAAGCCGTTCCCGCATCAGGTGCGAAAACGGCCAATATAATGTTATTCAGCTCACAGCGAACCGGCGGTTACAGACTCGCGCACGGCGGCCGGAAGGAAATGGTTGGGCGCTCCCAGGCTATAGATGTGCAGCAAATGCATCGCCCGGGTACAAGCGGTATAAAACAGCTTCCGTTCGCTCTCCCTGCCATATCTCTCCGCTGAGCCGTCATAAATAATCACTGCATCAAATTCCACGCCCTTGGCTAAGTATGCGGGCAGCACCAGAGTCCCTTTTTGAAAATTAGGCGTCTCCTTTGTCACAAGTCTTACCGGCAGCCTGTTTTGCAGCTCGGCATGTACACGTGCGCTTTCCTCCGCCGTTTTGCAGATAACTGCCACATAGTGATAGCCCTCCGCATGGAGATTAAGAATATCCTGCTCAACCGAGGCAAGCAGCTGCGGCTCACTTTCGACAACGGTAAGCTGTGGCGCTTCCCCGCTGCGGTTGAATGGAACGATCCGCTCGCCCCCTGGAATCATCGCCCGTGTGAACTCAACAATTTCATACGTCGAACGATAGCTGCGGGTTAGAGAAATCACCTCGGTATTCTCCTCGCCGTAAATGCTCACCAGTCCTGCCAGGTCGCCAAGCACCTCGCCCTGGGCATAAATCGCCTGATTCAGGTCCCCAAGCACCGTCATCTTGGCCCGCGGAAACAGGCGGCGCATAAATTCCAGCTGGAACGGAGAATAATCCTGCACTTCATCCACAATAACATGCCGAATTAGCGTATTGGTCCGGAAGCCCTGGCTCAGCTCCTTTAAATATAGAAACGGCGTTGCATCCTCATACGCCAGCTCGTTGGCCCCTATAGATTGCAGCGTTTGTCTGCAAATCTCATCCCAAACCTCCGGCAAAGTGTTGCTGTTGTTGAGGGTTTCCATTAGCTCCCGGTCAGTAAACAACCGGCTGTACAGCCCTTTAACATCGACAAACCGCCCCCGCTTGGTCCATCCGCGCAGCGGCTTCAGCCGCTGGCTGACGATATACCGGGCGAGCAGGCTTTTTTCGGTATCAAAATCATCAAAGCTCTCATTATGGCCGCCACCCTTGCGCCGCATCATCTGGTAAGCACGTTGATATTCACTGGAATCCAGCAGCTCAATCTGGTCTTCGACCCATTGGGCACTCCGCTCCTCCATGCTGAACGCAGCAATCTTCTTGAGCAGCCAGCCTGTCATCAGATCAATCCGGTTCGCCAGCTTGATATTGGAATCATAGCTGTAGAACTGCTGCTCCATCTCATCTTTTCCAACGATCGCCCGGCCCTGGAACATCAGCGGCTTAAATTGCATGCTTTCATGCTCCAGCAGATTCACATAACGGCGGATGGCATCCAGAAAAGTTACTGATGATTTATACCCGATTCCTTCTCTGCGCACTGAGGCTTCCGGTCCGTCAGGTGTATTCAGCAAACTTTCCGTCTGGCTGAAGACATCCTCCAGTTGAAATTCGTAGCCCAGCCGGTGCTCCAGATACATCTGGAACGTTGTCTGCTGCATATTTTCTTCTCCAAGCTCCGGAAGAACTGTGGAGACATAACTGTTGAACAGCGGATTGGGTGAGAACAGCAGCATTTGATCGGCTTGCAGCACCTCGCGGTATTTATAGAGCAGATAGGCGACCCGCTGCAGGGCTGCTGAGGTTTTACCGCTTCCGGCAGCACCCTGGACAACCAGCATCCGGCTTTTGTCGTTGCGGATTACCGCATTCTGTTCCTTCTGAATCGTGGCTACAATGCTCTTCATCCGGTCGTCCGCGCTGTGGCTTAGCACCTGTTGAAGCAATTCATCCCCGATGGTTACTCCGGTATCAAACATCACTTCGATGACCCCGTCATCAATTACGAACTGCCGTTTCAGTTCCATCGTACCGCTCACGAGTCCTCCAGGTGTATCATAGGCCGCCGGACCTGGCGCTCCGTCATAATACAGACTTGAGATTGGGGCCCGCCAGTCATAAATCAGGAAGGTGCCGTTATCCTCCATGAGGGAACCAATTCCGAGATAGATCTTCTCTACCTCTCCATCCGGAGTCTCAGAGAAATCAATCCGTCCAAAATAGGGAGACACCACAAGCTTTTTATATTTTTTGAGCGCTTTGCTTGACTGCAGATGATGGCGCTCGCGTTCATTTAATATTTGTGCCTGCTGCCGCAGACTGGTTGAAGTCTCGCCCAGATCATCCGGGCTGCTAAAGTTAACCGTGACCTCTTCCCAGAAATCTTTGCGCATGTCCACAACATCGCTGCGGTGCAGACCCAGCTCTTCAGACAACTGCCGGATATGGCTCTTAAGAAGCTTCGTTATACCTGTTACCCGCTCCTGCTCCTCTTTCCACTCGCTATCATGTTTCTCCACTACATTTCATCCCCTTTGGAAGGTTGACATTTATTTTTACCCATGGTATATTTATTTTGAATAATTATGCATTTTTTACAATATTCATTCAATATCCTATTATTTTAGCAATTCCACCCGACTTTATCAAGTCTTTGAGTCCATTATTATAATACTTTATGATGTCATAGCCTATTATGTATATGATCCGGTCCCTTGAGACCGGATTTTTTGTTTATAAAGAGTAAGTATGTCAGATAGAAGCCTGCTATTCTTTTTCATCGGCAGATGCACGGTTGATCTGATCCGCCACTTTATCGAGGCGCTCCAGCTGGTACCCGTAATCATAGATGGCCGCAGCAACAACGGATAACCGCAACTGCCCTGATTTCTCAGCGTCATAACCTTCAATTGCCTGCTGCAGAAATCTGTCATTGTCCTCTCCAAGCGGCTCCGAGTCACTTGAACCCGGCTTCAGCTTGTCCTCGAATTTGAGCAGGATGTATTCATGGTATTTAATCAGCTGCTCCAGATGTCTGTCGAACAGCTCATCGGTCCGCTCCGTCCGTTCTGCCTGGAAATAGTGCCGGTCTACAGCCTCCAGCACCTCATACCCCTTCTGCAGCGAGGATAACAGATTTTTGTACATCACCATTTGCCGGGTCTGGCTGTATTTAGCCCTTCTCAGCTGCTTCTGCTCTTCTTCAAACAGTGCATACTTATCTGCCAGCGCTTTAATCGAGCCCTCCAGCGCATGTTTCTCATCGCGGAAGACACTCTCTTTCATCTCATGCGAAACTGCAGTCCGCAGCAGCAGCGACAGGCTGGTGAACACGCTCTCGATCTGCTGGATGTACTGCTTACGCGGTTTTGGCGGAAAGACCGTAATATTGATCAAGAATGCCGATACAATTCCTGTGAGCGTAAGCAGAAAACGGGTGAGTGCAAATTCCCATTGCCCCGAAGCTTCCATAACGGAAATTACTGTAACCAGTGTCAGTCCGATCGTATCGGCACGGTTCATTTTCATACTGATCATAATTACAAGGATACATACCAGCCCAACCGCGATGGGCTCATTGGACAACACCATTCCCCCCAGAAGCGCGATAACGGCCCCCATAGTGCTGGTCTGAATCTGGTCCAGGAAATAGCGCCATGAGCGGTAGATGGAGGGCTGCATGGCAAAGATTGCTGCTATCGCCGCACCTACTGGAGAAGTGAATTGCAATAGTGCAGATAGATAAAGTGCGAGTGTGACAGCCATTCCTGTCTTGAGTATGCGGGCGCCGAAGGCCAAAATCATCCCTCCTTACTATTTTAATATCATCATTTATGTATATCCTGCCGAACTTCAGTCAATTTCTAATAGGGTACAACCACTATTACCCATGGAGAAGGCTGGCGAATTTTAGTATGGCTTAAGCTGGCTTTCAGAATTCTTTCAGCTTCCAGGGAATACTGTGTACTGCAGTACCATAACGATCACAAGAGGTGAATCATGAGCAACAACATTAAAAGAATAACAGCTTTTGCTGCAGCCGTGATGCTCAGTCTGGCTCCAGCTGCTGCATTTGCAGACAACGCTGCCGGAAGCACACCTTCACCTGCACCAGACAGCATTCATGCGGGAAAAGAACATTCCTCCCATCCACATCATGTGCGGGGCTTTAAAGCCGGAGGTTACTTTATTCTGAATGAATCGGCCAAGCTGCTGGAGATCGACCGTTCAGAATTGATCCGCAGTTTGAAAAGCGGTAAAACCCTCTACACGCTGGCTAAGGAAAAAAAGGGCTGGACCGAGGAGCAATATATTCAAAAACTGAGCGAGGCCGCCAGCCTGAAGCTGGATGAGTCCATCAAAGACGGGCAGTTGACATCTGACGAAGTCCAGAAGCTAAAAGCCGGACTGCCTGCTTTGCTGAAGTTGAGCATTGCCAATGCGTCAAGTGTACATCAAGCCAAACCCTAATCGTTCAAGAAAAGAAAACCACCAAACATCAAGCGGATACAACGCAGGTCTACCTGCGGGTATCCGCTTGATTAATTGCTCCGGCAGATTTGCGCTGTCGTGAATTCCGGTAGGCTTCAAATATAGCGATGGACAACATCAGCCACGCACCGCTCGCACTATACCCGCCGATCACATCACTCGGGTAATGCACACCCAGATAAATCCTGCTCCACCCGATGCCGCCTGTCATCAAAACCGTAAATAAAATCAGCAAGAACCGTTCACGGTGCCGCCGCAAATGCCGCCAGAGCAAATAGGCGATTACACCATACAAGGAAAAGGCTGCCATGGAGTGACCGCTGGGAAAGCTATATCCTGCCTGCTCAATCAGCCGGTGAATATTGGGGCGTTCCCGGTGAAACCACAGTTTCATCATTGTATTCAGCAGCTGCGAACCTAATGCAACCCAGAGGAACAAAATCAGCTCCAACCGGTGCTTCAGCAGAAAGAATAGCAACGCCATCGTCAACAGTGAGATGCCGATCGCCAGACTGGAGGAACCCACCAGTGACAATCCCTTCGCCAGCGAAGTAAGTGCAGGAGATTCTGCAGATTGGACAATATGAATAATATAGGTATCAAAGGAAGCCGTCTTGTTCAGGAATACAAGCGTCGCAATCACACTGAATCCTAACAAAAACCATAAAAACCGGCGAAAACCTCTGGACCAGTAATGATAATAAAGCATAACTACCTCCTTGTCTAATTCCGCGCCGTCCACCACATTTCCAGGAAGAGTCTTTCCCGTGTTATAATTGGCCTGGAAGTCAATTCATAAAAAAGATGGAGTGCTGCCAAAGTGGAAAGTCTAAAACTACAGGAACGTTTGTTGAACCAATGTATTTCAACAAAGGTGCCCGTGACGATTTTTACAACCAACGGAGTTAAAATGCAGGGAATTGTGACCTCATACGACGCTTACACGATCACCTTGCACGGACAGGGTGACGGCAGGCAAAATGTGCTCTTTAAATCGGCAGTTTCCACGGTTGTGCCGCTTAAGCCCGTCTCACTTAAATAACAAGCCATTTTACATCACCCCTAACCACCATAACGTTACAGCCTTAATTCAAAAGGAACACCGGAGCAATTCCCCGGTGTTCCTTTTGTCGGATTTAACCCGAATGAAGTCCACTTAACCGCTCTGTCTTGTGATAACTTACGAGATGAAGAATACAGCAGGCTTAACACATACCGGCTTTGACACCTCTGCTGTATTGCCTGTGAAGCTAAGGCGCCCGCTGGCAGGATCGAGGGAAAATACCACAAGATTGTTCCCGTCACGATTGGCAACAATCAGATATGCTCCGTCAGGGGTCACTGTAAAGTGGCGCGGATGGCCGCCTCGTGTAGACACATGCTCTACCAAGGTAAGCACAGCCGATTCGGCATCCACAGCATAGACCACAATACTGTCATGCCCGCGGTTGGAGCCGTAAAGGTAGCGGCCGTCCGTGGACAAAGATATTTCAGCGCAAGTGTTCTCCCCCTCATAATCCGCTGGCAGTGTCGGCACAGTTACTACCGTATGCAAGGTTCCGGCACTGCTGTCATAGGTAAACGAAGTAATCGTGGAATCCACTTCATTGATAACATAAGCAGATTTGCCGTCCGGGTGGAAGGTAAAATGCCTTGGACCTGCTCCCTTGTGCAGCGGGGTTTCGTCATGAACCTCGAGCGTCTGCCGCTCCCGGTTGATCCGGTAGGAACGAATCAGATCGAGGCCCAGATCCGACACAAACAGGAAACGCCCGTCAGGACTGAATATGGACGAATGCGGATGCGGCCGGTCCTGGCGTTCCGGATGCGTTCCATGTCCGGTATGCTGAGCAGTATCCGTAAGTGCCAGCGGCAGCCCCTGCTTATCGAGTGCCACAAGGCCGATACTTCCGCCATGGTAACTGCATACAACGATATATTCGTTCTCCAGATCTCTGGAGATATGACAGGTTGTGGTTTGGGTTTTGCCTGCAGCAGGCATCGTTGGAATCCGCTTCCGTTCGGTCAGCTTGCCTGTCTGTGAATCAATGGCGAAGGAGACAACCTCGCCTTTCTTGCCGCCTTCATGATTCCCCTGTTCACCAATGGCATATAGCCGTTGTCCCGAAGCATCAACATTAACAAAGGTGGGATTCGTGATACCTTCCACCGTATCCAGCAGTTCCAGTGTACCCCCTGCCTCCCCGTTGAACTCAAACACCTGAACTCCGCTCTCTTCCGCACTTGCGTAGGAGCCAGTAAACAATAACAGTTTAGTATTCTCATTCATCTCGGTATTCCTCCTCCATGGTTTCATAACTATAGTATCATCTAAGCCGCCCGCAGTTTTAACGGCAGTCATCTTTATAATTTACAATTTTTCAGCGTCTATGACAAATGCAACGTAAAAAATGACAAAAAACATTTCAAAAATAAGCCTTCTCAAATCAGATTGGATATGATATAATGAAAGCGCTAACATCAATGTAAATTTTTATAAAGGGGGAACACGAATGAGCAGCCTGCTGGAAGCCAGAAACGTATATGAGGACTTCGAGGTGGAGACGGACATTCTGTTCTTTAAAGTCGGAGATCACGACTTGGTCATTTTTCACGGCAGAAACTACAACATTAAAAAGAGAATGACTGCCGAGCAACTGAATCGTTTATTATCCAATGCCAGCTATTATCATGTGTACGGAGGCTGCTACGTTAATCTGAACAAGATCAGCGCGATTGAGGACGACTGTATCTACTTCGGTGAAATGGGCCTGTACGCCAAAAATGTCCGTGTTCCCAGACGGAAGCAGGATAGTATTCGCCATCTGCTCAGAGGCCTCAGCTCCTAAGCGGATGTACTCAGAGATATACGAATACATTCTTATATCTTCTACATAAACCGGAAGCGCGTGGTGCAACCATGCAACTCCGGTTTTTCTTTTAAAATATAAGAATTTATATGCTTCACGCTATAAATTATCCTTCTATTTCTCGCTGAAACGGATACCGTCCTTTTGAGGACGGCGAAGCCGTTTCCACTTGTCTTAATGGAATCTTAAAAAGTAAATATACTTTTTTATACTTTCTTAAGGTTTGGAATCCTGATTTCTGGTAAAGTTGTAGAAAGACAGGCAACACCTATATTGAAGGGAGTCATTAATTATAATGGACAAAAGAGATTTGGGCGAAAACGAACACCAGAACAACAATGGAACAACGGAGGAAAGCAACACTTCCGTAAACAACAATGAAGGGTTAGTCCAAGAAGCAGCATCTACTCCAGCAACCGGTGATGTCAACGCTTCCGAAACACCAGTGTTTAAAACTGCCGAATCCGTTGAGACACCTGCTGTTAGAGAAGCTGAAAGAAATGTTCCGGTAATGAACAAAGTGGGCGCTGGAGCTCCTCCACCGTCGTCTTCCCCTAAAGCTGGAAAAGGCTGGATGATCGCTTCTATTGTACTCGCAGCTGCGCTTATCATTGTACTGATTAAACCGCCATTCCAGAAAGACGACAAGACGGCTGTTGCAACCGTTAATGGAACCGACATTACGAAAGCACAACTTTACGATAAACTGATTGAAGCCGGCGGTGAAGCTACACTGAAGAACCTGATCACAACTACCCTTGTGGATCAGGAAGCTAAGAAAGCCAACGTCACCGTTACCGACGAGGACCTCAATGCGGAGATTGAAGATCTTAAGACTCAGCTCGGCGGTGAAGAGGCCCTGAACGCTGCATTGGCACAGAGCAATATGACCCTCGATGATCTGAAGAAGCAAATGCCGATGCAAGTAAAAATCCGCAAGCTGATTGAACCGAAAGTAACCGTTACAGCAAAAGATATTTCCGCTTATTATGATGAGAACAAAGCTTCCTTTAACCAGGAAGAAGAAGTCCGGGCTTCCCATATTCTTGTAGCCACCAAAGCGGAAGCTGACTCCATCGTCAAGCAGCTCAAGGACGGAGCGGATTTTGCCAAGCTGGCTAAAGAGAAGTCTACGGATACTGCTTCCAAAGAGAACGGCGGCGATCTTAACTTCTTCAAACGCAGTGATATGGTTGCTGAATTCTCCGATGTGGCCTTTAAGCTTAAAGTCGGTGAAACCAGTGGTGCAGTAAAGAGTGATTTCGGCTACCACATTATCAAGGTAACCGACCGCAAGGAAGCAAAAGAGTATACGCTGGAAGAAAAGAAAGCAGAAATCGAAAAGACCCTTAAAGCACAAAAGGTATCCGAAATGTCAAACACTTGGCTTTCGGAGCTGAATAGCAAAGCAAAAATCACCAACACGCTCACTGATGCCAAAGAATCTGCACCTCCAGAAACAAGCGCAGAACCTTCAGCAACTGAAGCACCCCCTGCCAAATAAGGCAGTTCGCAATATTTAACAGGACAAGCTTTCCCACAGAAGAGGACCAGGCGGTTAACCGCCTGGTCCTCTTCTTGTCTAATGATTTTTCTTTCGGATCTGCTTATCGTGATTTTCGCCCCACTCTTTGGCTTGTGCTGTCGCAATCGAGATGGCTCGCCCTTCCTCATAACCTTCCTCCAGCAGGGCATTGGCTATCTCAATCGCCTTGTTACGTACAGGCGCCATAAAATTCTTAAGTGAATCCGGGTAATCATCCTTGTTCCACGGCATAATGAAAACCTCCTTGATTAGGCTATAGTACTTATTAGCCCGGACAAGGAGGTTCTAAACATCTCTATGGGATGCTTATTTAAGCACTTTTACACGGTCTTCAATCGGTTGGAATTCTTTCTCGCCCGGAGCGGTAGCAATTTTGCCGAACGGCATTTGGGCGATCAGCTTCCATTCTGCAGGAATGTCAAAGCTTGTTTTCACTTCATCGTCAATTAGCGGATTGTAATGCTGCAGTGACGCACCTAGGCCTGCTTCTGCAAATGCTGTCCATACTACAAACTGAAGAATCCCGGAAGACTGGTTGGACCAAACCGGGAAATTATCGGCGTACAGGGCAAAATTCTCCTGCAGGCTCTTCACCACTGTCTGATCTTCGAAGAACAATACGGAACCATAACCTGCTTTGAAGGAAGCCAGTTTTTGAGCGGTGCCTTCAAACTGTTCTGTTGGAACAATCTTGCGCAGGGTTTCAGCAGTGATATCCCATAGTTTATCATGCTTGTCACCCAGAAGAACAACGGCTCTGGAGCTTTGGGAATTAAATGAAGTTGGGCTATGTAATACTGCAGCCTCAACAATCTCTTTGATTTGAGCATCGGAAATCGGGGTTTCTTTGTTGAGTGCATATATGGAACGTCTTTCTTTCACTGCTTCCAGAAAATTTTTAGACATAAAATAACTACCTCCATTTATTTAGTAACTAACTTTTCTAAATCTTAACACTTTTATTCCTGGAATACAATACTATTTCACAACTATTTCCTGCTTCTTCTCTTTTCACCAACACTTATTGTCGCAGGAATCGCTATATTTATACCCTCTCCACTATTTTTCTATAATCAACTGTACAGGTTTCGAAACATCGCCTTACTTTCCGATATACAATTCCGCTAGAAATAAGCTACAATAATTCAGCAAAAGTGCAGAAGGAAGGTTTCAATCATGAAATTATTGTCTCTGAAGTACCCCTTTCACCTAAAAAACACTACGACTTGGGCCTTATCTATATTGCTGGCAGCGTCTTTAGGCCTCAGCGGATGCGAAGACACACAATTGCCACCATCTTCAACAGCGGCCCCGTCTTCTTCGGAACAAAATACCGAACCGGTATCCTTTTGGGTGGCAACCGATACCCACTACCTGGATAAAGCGCTGGAAGATGGCGGAACTGCTTTCCAGTCCTATGTCAGCGGCGGCGACGGCAAAATGCTGCCTTACAGCGATGAGCTTGCGGAAGCTCTGATCTATGATGTGCAGCAGAAGAAGCCGAAATTTCTTGTTCTCAGCGGCGATCTGACCAATAATGGCGAAGCAAGCAGCCATAAGGAGCTTGCAGATAAGCTGAAACGTATTGAGAATTCGGGTACCTCTGTGTATGTCATTCCCGGCAATCATGATCTGTTCAATCCTTGGGCGAGATCTTTTGAAGGGGACAAGCAGCTTGTTGCAGAGCATATCACTGATAAAGACTTTACCGGAATGTACGGAGAATTCGGATATAATGAAGCCGTATCCCGGGACAAGAACAGCCTGAGTTATTTCGTAAAGGCAGCGCCGGAACTATATCTGCTGATGATTGACAGCAGTCAATACAACAACAACGAGAAATACGGCTTTCCGCAAACCGACGGGCGTATTCTTCCAGGTACGTTCTCCTGGATGGATGACTGTGTAAAGCTGGCGGCCGAGCAGCATGCTTCGATCATTACGGTGATGCACCACAACCTGCTGAGTCATACCTCGATGTCCGTTTCCGGGTTCAAGCTGAACAACAGTCAGGAAGCATTGAAGATGCTGCGCCGGAGTGGACTGAATCTGGTACTGTCCGGGCATATTCATATGCAGGATATCCGCCGTGATCCACCCGTCAATGAAGAGAATAAGGCAGCATCTCAAGCATTGCCGGTTTATGATATCGCTACAAGTGCTATGGCAGTGAATCCCCATCAATATGGAGCTATGACCTTTGATCCAATCTCCCGTGCTGTAACCTATCATACGGCTGCTGTTGATGTGGAGGGCTGGGCCGCAGCATCTGGAATTAACGATCCCCATCTGCTAAACTTTAAGACATATGCAGAAGAAACTTTTGCCGGATCATCCTACAACAAGGCGATGAATAAGTTCAAAGAAACATCCTTTACCGAAGCAGAAAAGCAGTCGATGGCTGAGGTAATGGCCAAATTAAATGTGAAATACTTTGCAGGAACTGCAGCCAGTTCGATGGATGAGATTAAAGCCATGCCAGGCTACAAACTGTGGGAAGGCATGGAAGGCGGCTTCATGTCCGGCTATATCCGCAGCATGGCCGAGAATCAGGAACAGAGCCTTACATCACTTAATATTGTCCTCACCAAACAATAGGAACCTTGTGCAAAGAGAGGAGCACTTCCAGTGGCTGATATCAATGAATCCAAGCTAGACAGCGATCTCCCCGCCAAATTGTCCAAGCCGGCACAGCGTGCTCTTACCGCTGCCGGATACAGCCGCCTGGAGCAGTTCACTACACTCCGCGAAGCTGAGGTGCTAAAGCTGCATGGCATGGGACCCAAAGCGATGGATCAAATCCGTCAGGCACTTGCGGCCAAAGGCCTCTCGTTTGCCGAATAGTTTCAATACAAGTGGAAACGGCTTCGCCGTCCTCAAAAGGACGGTATCCGTTTCAGGGAGAAATAGAAGGATAATTTATAGCGTGAAGCCTATAAATTCTTATATTTGCAAAAAGGCCGGAACTCCTATGTACAGGAGTTCCGGCCTTCTCTTCTATTGCTTCACAATTGCTTAAGGACGGTGGATGTCAATATAACCGTACTCATCTACTTTAACAGTAGCATGCAAAGCTTCCGCCAACAGACGGAGTGGCACATAGGCATCGCCGTACTCGTCAACGAATACTGGTTCTGAAATCTTCACTGCCTTACCGTTGATCAAGACCTGTGCAGAGCCTACCTTGAACACGATAACGTCGCCATACACATCATCGGTAACATTAATCGCCTTGTTCACAGGATCCCATTTCACCACTGCATCCAGATCCTCTGCCAGGTAGCGCAGCGGAACATACGTTGTGCCGTTTTCTACAATCGGATAATAATAATCATCATCCGGGGCAATCACAATATCTTTGGCTGTAATGCCAAAATCATCCTTCAGCAGTTTGTATACTGCAGAATTCTGATCAAAGCTTCTCAGCGTCTGACCCGGTGTAAGCTGGGTTTCGGAGAGGTCCAATGCTCCCTCTTTGCTGATGGCATCGGCTGTCACGGCTCCATTTACATTCCAGGTCTGAGTTTCTGCTTTAACCGAAATGCTCTGAAGCGGCAGGTCTTCACTAGCTGGAAGTGCTACCTTCAGATCTACGTTTTGCTTGCGGATATGGAATCCGCTGTCCACTAACAGATCCACTTGCAGTTTTGTATCCTTGCCGAGAATGGTGTTCAGCTCAGGCGTTGACTTATACAGGTTCTTCACCTGATTGTCGTACACCAGGAGAAGAGCATCCACCGCCAGCTTAGCGGCATCATGTGCGACTGTTACGACACCTTCTTTGTCATTCAACGGGATATCACCCAGTCCGAAATCGCTCAAGCCTTCTTCCATTCCGGATGCCTTAAGAATCGGGTACAGATAATCATAGAGGCCGCTGATCAGCGCAGTAAATCCTTCCGTATCTTTGGAAACAGATTTCAGGAAGCTTTTCACTAATGCAGGCAGCTCGTCACCTGTAATTTCCGTATGTAGCTTCGTAAGGTTCAGTTGCTGACCATACACGGCTTCGTTTACGGAGGTTACGTTAATTGCACCAGGGTTCGGAAGATTCTTCACCACAAACGTCGTAAGGAGCTTGGAAATCTCCTGTGCTTTTGTTGGATCAAATCCTTCTACACCTAATTCTTCTTCATAACTTTCAAGCGGGAAGTAGAACGGCTGCTTTGCCCCTTCCGCTGTAAACACTATGGCTTCTTTATCCATAAACAGTGTGAATGGCACTGTCAATTTCTTATAGCCAACTGATCCGGCAGCAGATACATTGCCGTTGTCCTGCAGTTTTACATGAGCAATATTAACGGAAAAAGAATTGATAAGATCTACCATCTCCTGATCCTCGGCGCTGATTCCAGCGGCAGGTACAGCATTCAAGGAAAAGGTTGTGCTGGATTCAGAAGACTTAACATCCAGATCCCCTAGTAACGCCTTATTGACGTCGAGTCCGCCGACCGTCTGACAGCCCGCCAGAATCAGCAGCAGTGCGAGAATCGGGAGTAACCACTTGGTTCTTACTTTCATTTTCTTCATAGCATGTCTCCTCTTACGTTTATTTTTGTGATCTATCCATCAACTCAAAATGAGGAAGGATTTGCATAGGGTACGCCATCATTTGGTAACCAGCTATAAAGTTAACAAACTCCGCCATTCTATAGTTACCCAATTCTGGAAAATCAGAATCTTCACCAAGGCGAGCACCGCTAAATGTGCCGGATAAAAGGACCACCATACCCAGCGCGGAAGGCGTTTTTTCTCCAGAAACCCCCATACTCCCGGGGTCAGAGCAATGAACAGCGTAGGCAAAATGCTGACCATCTGGACCAGCCAGCCGCTGTAGAACAGGTAAAACCCGTTCAAAACAAAATGTGCCAGAACTAGCCAATAGGAACGCGCATAGCGGAAAATCAGCACCAGCAACAGACCGTAGGCATTATAATCGAGCGGAAGAACATCCATAAGAAAAACCGCTGCAATTACCACAGGAATGCCAAACCAAAGGCTAGGCAACTTATCCAGGATTACAAGCACAATAGCAGACAGAAGCAGAGTAAATACGACATTCCAGCCTCCGGGATCCAGCGCCAGATTATATGGCACCTGTGCAATCAACGCAATCCAGAGAAGCCGCCGCAGGTATCTGGCCCTTGATGATGTATGTATATGCCCCTGCACCAGTCCGTAGCAGTAAATTGGAAAAGCAATTCTCCCAACATACCGCCAGGCAAGCTCTCCCGGAAAAAAAATATAGCCGATATGGTCGATCAGCATAGTCAGCATCGCGATGATTTGCATGTCTATCCTCCTGGTTCATAATCTACATTATATATAGCTATTCATCAAGAAGTCTTTTCTATTGTAAGGTACGGATACAGATATGAACAGCCTCTTCTTTCCAACTATGCCAAAAAGAGCCCTCCCGCATCCGTTGCGGGAATGGCCCTGTGAACAGCACCTCCTTAACTACACCGTCTTCGACTTGTTGTAAATATCGAACCCTACGGCCAGAAGAAGCACAAGCCCTTTAATACCCTGCTGCCAATCAACACCCAGGCCGACTAGGGACATACCATTGTTCATGACGCCCATTACCAGCCCCCCGATGATCGCTCCCACTACTGTGCCGATTCCGCCGGAAGCAGAAGCTCCCCCAATGAAGCAGGCCGCGATGGCATCCAGCTCGAAGTTGGTTCCGGCTTTTGGAGTGGCCGAGTTCAGACGGGCGGCAAATACCAGACCGGACAAGGCTGCGAGTACGCCCATATTGACAAACACCCAGAAGGTAACGCGTTTGGTTTTGACACCGGAGAGACTGGCTGCTTTTTCGTTGCCGCCCAGCGCATAAATATGCCGACCCATCGTCATATGATTCATCACGAAGGAGTAGATCGCAATTAGCACAAGCAGGATGACGAGAATATTCGGAATCCCGTTGTATTGAGCAATCACGAAGGTAAAGAGGTTGATTACAATCACCAATGCTCCGGCTTTGGCGATGGACAACCAGACCGCCGACTGCTCAAAACCGTATTTCACAGAGATTTTGCGGGTTCTGAATTCCTGGTACACCACCAGAACGGAAAGAATGATGCCCACAATAAGGGTCAGCACATTCAGCGAACCGCCGCTCACGATATCGGGGACGAACCCGGAACTGATTTTTTGGAATGTCTTGGGGAACGGGGCAATGGACTGCCCATTCAGTACGATCATCGTCAAGCCGCGAAACAATAACATTCCTGCCAGAGTGACTATAAATGCGGGGATTTTGATATAGGCAACCCAGAAGCCCTGCCAGGCACCAACCAGCGCCCCCATCAGCAGTGAAAGAATGACAGCAAGCACCGGATTCAGCTGCATGTCGACCATCATAATCGCCGAAAGCGCCCCGATAAATGCTGCCACCGATCCGACGGACAGGTCGATATGTCCCGTAATGATGACAAGCACCATCCCGATGGCCAGAACCAGGATATAGCTGTTTTGCAGAATCAGATTCGTAACATTCAGCGGCTTGAGCAAAATGCCGTCGGTGAGGATTTGAAAGAAAATTGAAATAAAGATCAGTGCAATGATCATGCCGTATTGGCGGATATTCTTTTTGAAAATCCCACTAATGACTGCCATGCGGTGTTGCCCCCTTGCTTCGTGTCATGTACTTCATTAACAGCTCCTGCGACGCATCCTGCCGCTCCACTTCGCCGCTGATCCGGCCTTCGCACATCGTATAAATCCTATCGCACATACCGATAATTTCCGGCAGCTCGGAAGAAATAACCAGCACTCCCTTACCCTCCGCAGCAAGTCCGTTGATGATCGAGTAAATCTCATATTTCGCACCTACGTCAATGCCTCGTGTAGGTTCATCCAGGATAAGGATATCCGGCTGCGCGTAGATCCATTTGCTGAGCACCACTTTTTGCTGATTGCCGCCGCTGAGGTTGACTGTTTTTTGCAAAATGCTCGGTGTCTTGATGTTCAGCTTCCTGCGGTATTCCTCTGCAACCAGCACTTCCTCATTCTCATTAATGACCCCCCGGCGGGAAAGCTTCCGCAAATTGCTGAGCGAGATATTGCGCTTGATATCGTCGATTAGAATAAGCCCGTACTGCTTGCGGTCTTCGGTTACATAAGCCAGTCCGCTTTCTATCGCTTTATTGATGTCGTTCAAATGCACTTCCTGTCCATGCATGAAGATCTGGCCGCTGATTTTTTTGCCATAGGACTTTCCGAAGACACTCATCGCCAGCTCCGTACGCCCGGCTCCCATAAGTCCGGCAATGCCGACAACTTCCCCGCGGCGGATATGAAGATTGATCCCATGGAGCATTTTGCGTTCAGCCTGTGTAGGGTGATACGCTTCCCAGTTACGGATCTCAAAGATCGTTTCGCCCAAATCCGGTGTCCGCTCGGGATAGCGGTTCGTAAGATCGCGTCCGACCATGCCTTTGATAATGACATCCTCGGTCACTCCATCCAACTTCATATCCAGTGTCCGGATTGTTTGGCCGTCCCGCAAAATCGTTACAGAATCCGCTACCTTCTCGATTTCGTTCAACTTGTGTGAGATGATAATTGAGGAAATTCCCCTTTTTTTCAGTTCCAGGATCAAGTTGAGCAGGTTCTCGCTATCATCCTCATTCAGCGCCGCCGTCGGCTCGTCAAGAATGAGCAGCTTGACCTCCTTGGAGAGCGCTTTCGCGATCTCCACGAGCTGCTGCTTGCCGACACCTATCGTTGATACTCCGGTAAACGGTGATTCTTTTAAGCCGACAGTCTCCAACAGTTCTTTGGTCTTTACCGTCGTTTCGTTCCAGTTGATCACCCCATGCTTTGCCTGCTCATTGCCGAGGAAGATATTTTCCGAAATAGATAAGTACGGAATCAACGCCAGCTCTTGATGAATAATGACTATACCCAGATTTTCGCTGTCCTTGATATCTCTGAACCGGCAGACTTGGCCTTCGAATAAAATATCCCCTTCATATGTCCCATGCGGATAGACACCGCTCAGCACTTTCATCAGCGTTGATTTCCCTGCTCCATTTTCCCCGCAAAGCGCATGGATCTCGCCAGCCTTGACCTGCAGATTCACATTCGAGAGCGCTTTGACGCCGGGGAACGTCTTCGTAATGCTGTTCATCTCCAAGATATAGTCACTCATTGCTTTTTCACCCAGCTTTCAATAGTCACTGTTGCAGCCGATTATTTTCCCAGCTCTTCTTTGGTATAATAGCCGCCATCCACCAGCACTTTATCCACATTGCCTGCATCCACGGAGACCGGCTCCAACAGGTAGGAAGGGACGATTTTTACGCCGTTGTCATAGGTAGTTGTGTCGTTGACCTCTGCCTCTGTGCCTTTAAGTACGCTTTCCGTCATATCTACCGCTTTTTTGGCCAGCTCACGGGTATCTTTAAATACGGTCTGGGTCTGCTCTCCGGCTAAAATCGACTTCACGGAGGCCAGCTCGGCGTCCTGACCGGTGACAACCGGAAGCTTCTTGTCACCTGAGCCATACCCCACACCTTTTAGGGAAGACAGGATTCCAATGCTGATGCCATCATATGGGGACAGGACGGCATCAAGATTCTCGCTCGCATAATTGGCGCTGAGCAGATTATCCATCCGCGCTTGAGCGGCAGCACCGTCCCAGCGTAAGGTAGCGACCTGATCCATCGTAGTCTGTTTGCTGCGGACCACCAGCTTGCCGGAGTCGATGTAAGGCTTCAGAATGGACATCGCGCCATCAAAAAAGAAATAGGCGTTGTTGTCATCCGGTGAACCGCCGAACAATTCAATGTTGAACGGCCCTTTGCCGTCCTTCAGGCCAAGCTTTTCTTCGATATAGGAGCCTTGCAGCACACCGACCTTGAAGTTGTCGAAGGTGGCATAATAATCGACATATTCACTTTTTTTGATCAGGCGGTCGTAGGCGATCACTTTAACGTCTGCGTCATGCGCTTTCTGCAGTACATCAGTCAGGGCCTCACCGTCAATAGAAGCGATGACAATCGCCTTTACACCTTTGGTGATCATATTCTCGATCTGCGACACCTGGTTCTCCACGACATCCTCGGCGTATTGAAGATCCGTGCCGTATCCCAGCTTCTCGAACTCCTTCACCATGTTGTTGCCGTCATTCACCCAACGCTCTGACGACTTCGTCGGCATAGCAATTCCTACCTTGCCTTTGGAATCATCCGAGCTGCCGCCTGCATTTTTTGCGTTGCCGCAAGCGGACAAGATCAATACAACTACCAGTGTCAACATGATCAATGAGTATTTTTTCATTGCTGTATTCCCCCCTGGACTATTCTGTTGCCTTCGCGGGCGTTTCCCGTTTGACAAGTCGAGTATAACAAGGGGGATACGGTCCCGTATTTACACTCAAACTACTGTTTTTATAAAATCAAAACCTTTTTTGTCAGCGTTTACATAAAAACAAAAAAACCACATGAGGCCGGAGCCTGCATGTGGGAACGTCTTGCTGAACAACTATGGAATTCAAGTACCCGCCGGGCACCCTAACTTGCTGCTCCCTGCCACTTACGCGTCGTCACGGCCCGCTTCTCCGGGAAGCACGCCCTTGCGAAACTGCAGGGGGGACACTCCTGTCTGCTTTTTGAACGAGGTGCTGAAATAATGCTGGGTCTCGTATCCTGAACGCTCTGCTACCTCATGGATGCTCATTTCCGTGGAATGCAGCAGCTGTGCTGCTTTGCGCACTCGAATCTGTGTCAGATACGTTCCAAAGGATTCGCCGAGCTCCTGCTTGAACAGGCGGCTGAGATAGACTGGAGAGGCTTGAAGAGAGCCCGCCATCGCCTCCAGGGTCAAGCCGTATTCACTGTAATGCTCAAGGATATATTGCTTGGCCCGGCGAACCAGCGGCGATAAAGGCTGCTCCTTGGCAAGCTCCGCTCTGCATTTACGGTATGAGGAGGCCAGCTCCTCAATCTCACCTTCAACGGGCTGAATTCCCACTTCGACGGCGATTTTGAGATGACAGCGCACGGCAGCTTCGACTCCGGCCATTATACGCTCTCCCGCTTCATGCCAGAGAAGAATTACGATTAGTCCTGCCGCATCGCGAAAAATAACTTTCGGGTACGTCTCCAGCAGTTCGGCGGCAATATTCTCGATGGCGAAAAGAAACAGCTGGCGTTCCTTCTCCCCCATCCCCGAAGGGTGGGCTTCCCATCTCCAGCGGATGATGCCGATCAGTTCAGGACGCTCCAGCGGCAACTGCAGAAAATGCAGCTGCTCAAGGATTTCTTCCCGGGTCAGATTTCCGTCCAGCCATTCCTGGCAGAAGCGTTCACGCAGCAATGGAAAGTTTTTGCTAATCTGTTTGGAGGCCTGCCGCAAATGCTGGTTCCGCTCTCTCACCGCATTCAGTTCATCCCGGACACCCCGCAGCACCTGCATCAGCTGCTTTGGTTCGGCAGGCTTGAGAATATAATCATTTACCTGCAGCCTTATCGACTCCTGGGCAAAGACAAACTCGTCATGTCCGGTAATCACGATGATTTTGCAGCCGGGGAGCTGCTCCCTCAGCTGCTTCATCAGCTCAATCCCATGCATAATCGGCATATTCAAATCAACGAGTGCGATATCGACGGTATGGTGAAGCGCAAGCTCAAGCGCCTCCTCACCGTCCTCCGCCTCCGCAACTACCTGCAGGCCAAGCCCTTCCCAGTCCACACATTGCTTAATTCCCACACGAATGATAGCTTCATCATCGGCAATCATGACCTTCCAGTATTCCATATGCGCTTGCTCCCTCCATTCCATAATCAATCGCGGGGATATACTTCACGAACGACAGGATGCCGGATCGTTGCAGCGGTCCCCTCACCTTGCCTGCTGTCGATGCGGAGTCCGTATGGCTGCCCGTAGGTCAGCCTAATCCGTGCCTGGACATTGAGAATTCCGTAGCCGCTCCCTGTGCTGCCGGGAAGCGGCTGTTCCGCTTCCGCCGCGTCACTGCTGCTCCCGACGGCCTCAAGCCGGTCGTTCAGGATGGAGAGCTGCGCTTCCGGAATGCCTGCTCCGTCATCTGTAACTGTCAAGTACAAATCCCCCTCACGTTCCACCACTGAAATGGTGAGTTGACCCGGACCGCGCCGCTCCTTGATTCCGTGATAAATCGCGTTCTCCACCATCGGCTGAAGCAGCAGCTTAAGCACATAGAGCTCCCGGAGCCGCGGCTCCACCTCAATGCTATACGTCAGCTTGCTGCTGTAGCGGACCTGCTGGATCTTCAGATAACTGATGATATGCTCCAGCTCATCGGAGAGCGGGACAATGTCGCTGCCTTTGCTGAGTCCCAGGCGGAACAGCTTGGATAAAGACTGGACCACCTCGGCGATATCCTCCGCCCCCTTGCTGCGGGCCATCCAGTGGATCGTATCCAGCGTATTATATAAAAAATGCGGCTTGATATGCGCCTGCAGACTGCGCAGCTCCGCCTCCCGCTTCTGCCGGGCCTGCAGCTCCGTCAAGGAGAGCAGCCTGCTGATTTGGGCCAGCATGCTGTTGAAGCTGCGGCCAAGCAGCCCGATTTCATCCGAGCGGTTGCCCCAGTAGCGGATCGTCAAATCGCCGGATTGCGCCTTGCTCATGAAGGAAGCGAGCTGGCCGATCGGACGGGAAATCGAATACGCCAGATAAAAGGATGCCGTCATCCCCAGCATACAGACCACAAACACAAACGTTACGACATTAAACGTAATCTCCCGCACGCCATAAGCCGATTCCTCCATTGGAAAGACGCCCATCGTCGTCCAGCCTGTAAAGGCCGAAGTCCTGTAGATCAATTGCAGATGGCGGCCGTCGACAGTCTCCGAGGTGATGCCGGAGGTTTCACTGAACAGGCCGGCCGGAATCTTTTGCATAAAAGGATGCTGCGGAGCATAGATCATTTCCCCGCTGTCATCCACTACCGTCAAATAACCGGTTTTGCCCAGCGTCACATCGCGCGCCGTCTCGGCGATGACCCGCAGCTTCAAATCGACCAGAACCACGCCCTGCACCACCTGCGTCTCCGGTTCAACAATGGCTCTAACGGCGGATACTACTTCGCTTTCTTTATAATCAACATGGGACATAACTGCGCGACCATAGGGATGTCCGACAATTTTGAAGATCCCTTTATTATCAACAGCCTCCTTGTACCATGCTTCATTAGTCACACGGGTTTCGGGGCGGGCATACATTTCATTACTGATGAAATCGCCTTCACGGTTGACCAGCATAATTCCGGCAATTTCAGAGCTGAGCGTAGTAAAGCCCTGCAGAAACTTGCGGATATTGTACTCTGCCGATTCTCCGCTTGCGCCTGCTTCCTTCAACCGCGTTTCCGCCTTCTCGGTGCCATCCAGAAAAGCCTGCACCCCCGGATCAAAAGAAATCAGGTAGGTAATCTTCTGCAAATTCTCCACATCATTTTCCAGCGCCGTATTGACCTTGCCGATCAGCTGCATCGTATTCTCGTTGCTCTGCTCTTCGATAATCCGGTCCACCGTCCAGCCAATCAGCAATCCAAGCCCGATCGAAGGCAAAATGCTGATCAACAAAAAATGGATGATCAGCTTATACCGGATCGGCAGATTGTTAAACTTCAGCTTCTCCATCGTCAAGCCGCTCTTCCGCATAAGACAATCCCCCCTGGATCAGCCTGCTTCTATTTGGCATAATAGTTGTCCACATTGGCCCGGGTCACCACATCAATGCCGGTGTCTACCGTATCAGGCACAGGAATAGGCTTGTTATTGGCGTAGGCGGCAGGGTCCTCATCCAGATCACGGTGTAAATGAAACAGCTCCGTAAGCGACCAGTAGCCCATATTCCAGGTACCTTGCGCCATCGTGGCGGCGATTCTGCCTTCTTTAACAAGATCAAGTGTGCCTTTATCCGTATCGAAGCTGATGATCTTGAGCAATGATCCGGCTCCCTGCTTCGTTTCTACCGCCTCGGCTACACCTATTCCCCCATTGGACTCCGTAGCAAAAATACCTGTAAGCTCCGGGTATTCCGCTACCAGCTGTTGTGCCGCTTCCCTGGAAGCCACCTGATCACCGCGTCCATCCTTGATTGCTACCAGCTTCATCTCAGGGAATTCGCTGCGGATGGTGACACTGAAGCCGTCCGTACGCTCCTGATGATTATGCTGCTCCGGGGTCGTAATAATCGCAACCTCCCCTTTGCCGCCGGTGAGCTGGGCCATCTTCCGCGCTGCTTCAACTCCGGCATTGTAGTTGTTAGTGCCAAGGAAAGAGTACGCCTTGCTGTCCGGTGCTCCCGAGTCAAACAGCACGACAGGGATGCCGCTGTCCACGGCCTTATTGATCGTAGCTGTGAGCAGCTCGGAATTGACTGCCGAAATGGCAATTCCCGCCGGTTTTTTGGCTATCATTTGCTCCAATACTGTCATTTGCTCATTGGCATCATGCTGGGTCGAGCCATGGTATTCGACGGAGACGTTCAGCTCCTCCGCAGCATCTTCGAAGCCCTTCAGCACGCTTTTCCAATAATCAATTCCACTTTGAAAGGTAACCATCACATATTTATCTTCTATATTGCCGCGCAGACCGGCTGTCTCCCATGGATCCGCAGCGTCGGCCTGCAGCTTGTAATTCAGCACATAAACGAGAAAAATACCGATTAGCAGCACATAGACCATCCACAGCTTTTTCAAAATGTAACCCCTTTCATAAAGGAACAAGGTAGCACAGCTATTGCCATGATACCTTGTTTAATAAGAGATGGGAATCCCTCAGAACAACAAATCTTGTGAATAATTCTCGCCCTCCAGCAGATCGTACTCTACCATACGGTAGTCATCCAGCAGCTGCTGCTGTTCAGGAGTAAAAGCTGTCAGTGCACCGTTGGAACCGATCAGCACCTGCTTGCTCAGACCGGGCATCTCATCCTGCACTTTCCCCAGAAGTTTGTAGTACGGGGGCATAGGCTGACCCGAGAGTCTAAAGACTGTAGGACCCAGAAAGGCCGGGCTGAGGGTGTTCAGCGGCTCTTTGCCAATATCAAAATTCGCCAGCATCACCAGCTTTGTCTCGTGCTTGAGCCTTGGCTCGCTGTCCCAGCCGGCATCCGTGTATATTCCGGCCGACAAGGCCGGCAAATGATCACCCCAGAAGACGGCGATCGTAGGACGATCAAGAGTTAGCAGCTCCTGCTGCAGATACGCCAGCGCCTCATCGGTCAGCTTGGTATTCTGTGTGTAGGTTTCAAGCTCGTCTTTACAGGACGGTGAAGTGCCTTCAACGGATATCGTATTCGGTCCATTGTGCCCCTTCGTAAACGGAAAATGATTCTGCATGGTCACCAGATGCAAAAACGCCGGGTCAGAGGACGCCTTCAGTTCACGCAAAGCCTCCTGCACAGCCGCCTTATCGGAAATGTATCCCTCCGGTGTGATGCGTTCGGCATTGTCCAGATCCTTCTCGCTGGTAAATGCGTCAAATCCGAGAATCGGGTACACACGGTTGCGGTTGTAGAACGTCTCGTCATACGGATGCAGCGCCAGCGCCCGGTAGCCACGCTCCTTCAGAATGCTTACAATTGAAGGCAGCGAGGACATTTTCACTATTTTTTGCTGATATGGAATGGAACCGTCCTTAAGAAAATACATGGACATCCCTGTCAACGCTTCAAATTCTATATTTGCCGTATTGCCGCCAAACTCAGGCGAGAGCAGGAAACCGGATGGTGTGACAGATTCTTCCTCATGGATAAACTTTAGCGGATCTTCACTAAAGGATAGCCCCGGCAGACGGGTAGGATCAAAGAAGGCTTCGTCCATCATGAACAGGATGTTCGGCTGCTGCGTTGCCTGTACGTTCGGAACCGGATCCGGCAGCTTGCTGTATTTAGCGGCGATCTCCTCAATCGCTCTGCGGCTGTAGCCCTCAGGCTCTTCGATCAGGCTCTGGCGCAAATTGCCGGCAAAGGCAAATAAGAGACCGTTCTGTTTGTAATTCACCTTCTGGTTCCAGAAAATGTTCTGATATTTCATCGAAACAGCCAAAGAAGACTGATGGGCGACCATCGAAACAAATCCGGTTATCATCGCCACCGAAAGCACGGCAAAAAGCATTCTCAGCGGCAGGGACACCTTAATCTTCGGCAGTTTGAAGAGCAGCCAGACCACAGCGGCAATAAGCAGAACAGCTGCTGCCAGCGCGAGCGGTGGAATCATGCCTTTGGTAATATGGCTCATCTCCCCGGCATTTTTGAGCAGCATCAAATCCCAAGGAAACAGCGGTTCTCCGGTGGTGGACAATTTCTTGTAATCGACAATACCCAGCACGATGCATAACACAGCGGCCACCGCAGATCCGGCGTAGACGCTCGGCAATATCATAGAAAATACCAGCAGGAGAAAGAAAAAGAACAGGCCTCCGGCTAAATACAACCAGTAATATTCTCCGATCCAGCTGAAAACACTCATCGCATCCATATTTAATGAAGCGGCCTGCATGAAGAAATTCAGAGCAAAGCCGCATAACAGCAGAGCGAGCAGCAGGAAACCCAAGCGTTTGGAAGGTAAAAAATAGCGCATATAAAATTCACTCCTAACTATACTAAACGTGTAGTATACGCCATTTAGCTTAAAGCTGCATTAAAAGAACGCACAAAAAAAGCCCCACAAAAGTGAGGCTTGGCTTTACTTCCCATTTGAGACCTTAGCACCGCACACATCAGTTAGATGCACCCGGCTTGTTCAGCTATGAATCTCTACTCCCTATTTCACGTACAGACGGCTGGTTTCTTCCCAGAATTCGCCCGGCTTCAGGCCGAACAATCCGATCTCATCGGCGGGAAGATCCACCTTCGGCGCATTCACCAGGTTAATCTGCGGCTCCGGACAGAAGAATCCTTCTGTAGCGCCATTGTTCCAGATCATCCATTGCTTGTAGGAGGTTCCGACATCATACACGAGCGTAACGCCGGACTTGCTGTCCGTCAGTTCCATCCGGTTGCGGCCATTTTGCGGTACAGCAGTGTAATGGTTGTCCATCGGCGCAAAAAACGGATTAACTCCTTCATCACGCAACGCGATTTCGTCTGCCGTCAGCTCCTGGAATGTGCCGGTGGGCAGCATGCGCTCACTCAACTCCCAGCGCTCGCCAATGGTTGCCTTCACGCGGTAATCCTGAGGCGAGCTGTCCGGTGCAAACGGCGCATTGATCGCCGTGTGGAAGGCCAGCAGGCAAGGCATCAGCTCGCCGCCGTCATTGTGGACCAGCAGTTGCTGGGACAGCCCGGTTGCTTCGCCCAGCGTGTAGCGCAGCTTGACCGTATATTTGAACGGCAGGTATTGATAGGACGGGTGATTCTCGTCTACCTTGATCGCCACCGTAACGAAGCTTTCGCTTTTACCGCTGCCGAATTCTTCAACTTCCCACGCAGCCGTATGTAAAAATCCGTGCAGATGGTTGCCTGTTGCAGCCTCATTCACCGGAAACTTGTAGGTTTGTCCATTCCACGGAAATTCCCCATCTTCATAACGATTCGGAGGAAACAGTACAGGTATGCCGTGAATTCCAGGGCTGGCCTTAAAGGCCTCCATCTCTGCCGCGCCCGGCTCATGCAGGAAACGGTAACCGTTTTCGGTATCACGGAAGCAAATCAGATTGCCGCCGATGCCCGGCAGGATAGCTGCCTCGTAACGTCCCGCTTTCAGCCAGACTGCAGCTTCTCCTTCATATTGTCCTTCGAATGCAGTAATCGACATGATAACTTTATTCTCCCTTCCATATGTTCGAAATGACTATCTCCTAAATAGATTACCACATCTGCCCAGAAGGGAACATGTCATTTTTACAACTGTTCCACTTCTACGCTCATTACATGTTCAATTTTCTTCACATCATAATAAATTTCCGTCGCATAATCCTGATCAGGCGCAGACAGCACCATGTCAATCATTTGTCTGCCGTCATCCAGATCCTTGATCTTCATCCGTCGGATCGTCCGTCCCGGTCTTCTCGTCTTTCGTTGATCGGTCATCTGACGTCCCTCGATCTTCTGGATCACCTCGGTCAGCACATAATTGGGCTCCATTATGATCTTGACGGAAATCTCATGCTTGTTCAGCACCTGTGGTCCAACGGCTTTGATCAGCAGCGGCACAGCATTGACGGCAAACATCAGCAGCACAACTGCATACCCCGCTTCCACATAAAAGCCTGCTCCAACCGCGATGCCAATCCCCGAGGCCGTCCAGATCAGCGCCGCCGAAGTTAATCCGGAAATCGCGTCTCCGCCTCTGCGCAGGATTACACCCGCGCCCAAAAATCCGATCCCGCTGACAATCTGCGCCGCTAGGCGCATCGGGTCCATGTTGGGGTGGTCCGTTCCCCCGAACTTGTCATAAGCATGGATCGAGACAAGCGTCACTAAACAGCTTGCGATACTGATGACCATACTGGTCCGAATCCCCAGCGGCTTTTGTTTTAATTGCCTGTCGATACCGATGAACAGCCCGAACAGCATGGCCACAAGCAGCTTTACTATCGATTCCGTGTGCAGATCAATCTCCATAGCTCCTCCTAAAAGTATATTTATGAATAAACAGATAGAATCAGTATACCTGAAAACAACATGAAAGCTTAGCTTTATTTATTGCAAGATAACCTCATAAAACATTTAAATCTTAATGAACAAGAAGAAACGGCATCCCCGGCCTTTTGCGTCAGCGATGCAGCCCTCTCGGGCTGAGCCTATGACAAGGAACGGATTCCGTTTCTTCTAAGGAAGAGCTATTCAATTCATTATATGCTTGGCTGCCCTTGGTTAGAAGAGATCAGCCATGCAGCAGCGACTCGGCTCCGTCACAATAAATCTCTGTTCCTGTAATATGATCCGAATCGGCGGATGCCAGGAACAGGGCAAGTTTGGCCACCTGATCGGGCCTTCCGGGACCTTCCTCCAGCGGCTGCCCGCCGTCCGGAAAGTTCACCTCGATCTGCACTTCTTTGAGATCGTCGGAAGGATAAGTATTGTCATCAATATTCGTCGTGATCGCCCCCGGACAGATGGCATTCACACGAATTTTGTATTGGGCCAGCTCCAGTGCAGCCATCTTCATAAAAGCCACCTGACCGGCCTTCGTCGTACTGTAGGCAGAGAACCCGATATTAGAGAACACACGGTTGCCGTTAATGGAGCTGTTGATCAGTATGCTGCCTCCGTTCTCTTTCAAATGCGGAATTGCATATTTGACAGTGGCAAAGGTTCCACGGAGGTTGATATGAATCGTCTGATCCCATGACTCAATATCCATCGTTTCAATCGGAGTCATTGCTCCGTTAATCCCGGCATTGGCGAACACAACATCAAGCCGCCCCCACTTCGCAGCCGCTTGCTTCACCGCCGCTTCCACCTGCTGCGGTTCGGCAACGTCACATTCAATGACGACGGCTTCCCCGCCTTCCTGTTTCACCTGACGTACAACCTTCTCGGCATTTTCAACCGTCCGGTCGAGCAGTACCACCTTTGCACCGTTTCTGGCGAACTCCAGCACCGATGCTCTTCCGATCCCGGAACCGCCTCCAGTAACAATAGCTACCTTGCCTTTCAGCTTCTGGTCTGTCATATTAGCCAATCCTCCCAATCTAGATCATCTGTATACGCTTACCGGTTAAGTTCTTTCCTTAACCTTTACCTCGCATACAGGGGAGTGAATCGGGGTGCACATCTTTCCTGCTCTGATCCAGAGCAGATCATACTTTGACTCAACCCTTCAGTCCGCTGGTACTGATGCCATCCACTATCTGCTTCTGGAAGATAAAGAATATCAGCATAACCGGCGTGAGACTGAGCACAGACATCGCGAACATCGGCCCCCAATTGGAAACAGATTCACTGTCGAGAAACATTTTGAGACCCATGGATACTGTGTATTTGGATGGAGAGTTCAAATACAGCACAGGCCCGAGCAAATCCTCCCAGCGCCAGTAGAAGGAGAAGATTGCTGCAGTCGCCATAGAAGGCCGGATCAGTGGCAGAATAATCATGTAATACAATCTGAATTTACCGCAGCCGTCAATCGTCGCCGCCTCGTCCAGCTCCGCGGGAATCGTGCGGATGAACTGCAGCATCAGGAAGATAAAAAACGGGACACCGAAAAATTGCGGAATTACAATCGGTCTGATGCTGTCCAGCCAATTCAGCTTCGTATAAATTATATATTGCGGCACCAGCACTACATCCGAGGGCAGCATTAGCGTCATCATCATGATCCCGAACCACAGGCCATGGCCGGCAAATTTGTTGCGGGCGAATCCGAAGGCAACCAGTGAGGAAGAGAACACCGCACCAAAAGTAGCCACAATGACGATAACGAATGAGTTCTTGATAAAGACGCCGAACGAATATCCTGCGACCCCTTCCCAGCCTTTGGCGTAGTTCCCCCACTCCCAGGGATGCGGAAGCAGCTGCTGCGCCGTGACGAACACCAAACGGCTCTCCTTAAAGGAGCTCATGATCATCCATACAATCGGGTACAGCATGATGATGGCGAGTCCGCCGATAAGCAGGTGATAGATCGGCCATTTCATTTTATTCTTCGCCATGGCTCATTTCCCTCCTCCCGATTCATAGAAAACCCATGATCTGGATGTTTTGAACAGAATTCCAGTCATAATTCCGACGAGCAGGAGCATCACCCAGGCCATAGCCGACGCATAGCCCATATTGTTGAACATAAATGCCTGGCGGAACAAATACAGGGAATAAAGCATGGTTCCGTCCATCGGCCCGCCTTCGCCCTTGGAAATAATGTAGGCCGGCACAAATGTCATAAATGCGCTGATCGTCTGCATAACCAGATTGAATAGAATCACTGAACTAAGCAGCGGCAGCGTTATTTTGAAGAACTTGCGGAAGAAGCTTGCACCGTCTACACTGGCGGCTTCATACATTTCACCGGAAATATTTTTTAGACCGGCCAGAAAGATCAGCATCGAGGAACCGAATTGCCAGACCGATAAGGTTATCAGCATTATGAGCGCGGCACCCGGATCTCCGAACCAGCTCACGGGCCCAAGTCCGAAAAATCCCAGCAGGCCGTTGATAATTCCGGTATCGCTAAAGATGTTGCGCCACATAATTGAGACAGCCACACTACCGCCGATGATGGAGGGCAAGTAATAAACGGTCCGGTAGGCCCCCACCATTCGCGACTTTGTATTGAGGATCATCGCCACGAACAGGGCAAATCCCAACCGCAGCGGGACACCGATGAACACGTACATCAGGGTGACTTTCAGGGAATGCAGGTATTTGGGATCACCTGTGAACATCTTAGTATAATTGTCCAGCCCCACCCACTGAGGGGGGGCGAACAGATTATATTTGGTAAAGGACAGATACAAGGAAATAATCATAGGAACCAGTGTGAAGCTCAGGAATCCAATAATAAAAGGACTGATAAATGCGTATCCTGTCAGGTTTTTGCGCAGCCTCTGCCCTAGCGGTTTCTTCGCTCTATAGACGGGAGGCTGTGCGGTAAGGGGATGGCTGGAAGGCAAGGTTCTCCAACTCCAATCTTTTTAGAATTCACAGTACGGCGGGGTTTGCCTTAACGGTTCGCGAGAATTTCATTCGCTTCCTTACGGAACCGGGCAGCGGCAGCATCTGGCTTAATCTGGCCGAAGTTCATTTGCTCGGCAAGGTCGGTCAGCAGGGCCACCACTTCCGGCGATCCCACCGGCGGACTCATTGGCGAAGTCTTCGGCTCCATGTCCGCTACGAACTGAAAGACCTGTTTGCCGGAATCTGTCAGTTCAGTGGATAGTGATTCTTTGATTTTGCTGGAAATCGGCACGCCGCGTTCACCTTTGATCAGTTTGTTGGCTTCTGCATTATTGATCCAGAAATCAATAAATTTCGCCGCTTCTTCTTTAGCCTTGGAGTTGGCAGTGATCGACCAGTACATGCTTGGCTGCATATAGAGCCCTTTTTCCATATCCGGCCCAGGCATTTGCGCCAGCGCCATCGGACGGTTTACAGCAATTTGCAGGGCCACATACTGGTTCGACCACTGCCAGACCCCGATCCCTGTTCCTTTGACCACATCCGTCTCTTCAATAACCCCTTTATTCTGGCTCAGCTTATCCTGGGAAGGTACAGCCCCTTTGACAATCAAATCAGAGAGCATTCCGAAAAAGTCACTGAACATTGCATCATCTTCATAACCCAGTGCAGAACCGTCCGTGTTGTAGAGCGACACTCCTTTGGTGCGCAGATAGTAGTTGAAAAAGACATCCGCCGCCATCGAGGTGTCTATATACAACCCGGCGTCTTTGCTTTTGAGTGCAATTTCCTTATAATCGTCCCAAGTCCAGTTCTCAGGAATGCTGTCCACACCGGCTTTCTTGAGCAGTGCCGGATCGTATTGGAAACCAAGAACATTGACACCCAGTGGAATGCCGTACTGTTTGCTGTCAATTTTACCGGTCGCAAGCACATTCTCATTCACGTCTCCGACCTGAATCGATTTGTTTAAGTAGGCGCCCATATCCTCCAGCTGACCGTTCGTTCCATATTGATTAATATAGGAAATATCCATTTGCACAATATCGGGCAAGCGGTTTGCCGCCGCCTGAGGAGCCAGTTTCTTCCAGTAATCATCAAAGGACGCATATTCCGGTTCAATCGTAACGTTCGGATTCTGCTCTTCATACATGTCGATCACTTGTTGTGTATACGAATGACGGGTGTCTCCGCCCCACCAGGCAATACGCAAGGTTACAGGCTCCGCTGAGGTTGTAGCTGCCGGCTTGTTATTTGCTCCTGCTGTCGCTTCCGAATTGGTTGCGGTGGCTGCAGTGTTATTGTTTCCTCCGCAGCCAGCAAGCATGGACATCAGCATGGGTACCGCCAATAAGGCAAATCTTTTTTTCAATTTCAGTTCTCCCCTTTTCGCAAATGGATTAAGAAGGACCCACTTCAATGGTAACGCTTCCATATGTAAATTCTCTCAAATTCAGCAGCATTCTTGAATACAAAAAACCGTTCTCTTTGTTCAATAATCAGCTTCCTTGCGGCTTCATAAAGTCTGTAGGGGTCTGGCCGGTCACTTTTTTAAACACCTGGCTGAAATATTGGGCATTCCCGCCGAACCCGAACATTTCCGCCAGCTCAAATACCTTGACGTCACCGCTACGGATAATATGCTCTGAAGCTTTCGTGATCCGGTAATTAGTCACATAGTTGGAGAATTTTTCGCCGGTGATTTTTTTAAATATTTTCCCCAGGTAATCCGGGTTCATATATAACATTTTTGCGGCCACTGAACCAAGCGAGAGCTCCGCATTCCAGTAATCGGTTTCGATGATGTGCAGCATTTTATCTACGATGGAGGATTGGCGGGTGACGACATGCCGTTCGTACATGGCCGTCAGCCGGCAGGCCGCCTCTTTCACATAATCCTTAAGACTGCCGAGGGTACGCAGCTCTGCCAGCTCCGCAAGCCCTGAAGTAAAGGCGCCTCTCTCCTCCGGTATACACAGTCTGATCATCGCCGAATACAGCTGCAGCACATAGGAACGGGTCACATTGATATCAAACCGCTCTGCCGATAATACGCCGAATAAGCGATCCAGTTCACTTTCCACCGCATGCCGGTCGCCAGCCTTGATAAGCAGACAAATTTGCTCCTCCTGCAGATCAATCTCGTTTCGCCCGCTGAGTTCATCTTCAGGAATGTCACTTCCCGTAATCAGGCTGCCTTCTTCCAGATAAAAACGATGGTTCATGCACTGCAGTGTCTGCCGGTACAGGCTGCGGGAGTGGTTCATCTGCCCCTCGTCACTGACCGCAATCGTCGGATATATTTTGTAAAAAGTATTAAAAATCTCCTTCACCTCTGAGATCCGCTCCAGCAAACCCGGCTGGTCACTGCCATCCTTTGGCTGCTCCACCAGGATTAATAGATGGTTGCCGATGGTGGTGCTGAGAAGCACCTCATGAAGCATATCCTGGGCGATATTTTGCAGCGCGAACAAATGCTCATATTCACAACCATTCTCCAGCCGGAACAGGATCAGCCTGACTGATTTATCATCCAGCGTGAGGCCAAACAGCTCTTGATAATAATCCAGGTCACGGCTTCCATAGGTTTTGTTGGAAATCCATTCCTTAAGAAATTGCTCTTTGACATGCGGCAGCACCTTCTTCAGACGCTCTTTCATGTCACCCACAAACTGCTCCCGTCTCTTGAGCTCATCCAATTCCAATGTCAATTCGCTCAGCGCTTCATGTATCTGCCGCTCGTTGCACGGCTTCAACAGGTAATGCTTGACCCCGTGCTGCATAGCGCTGCAGGCATAATCAAAATCCTTATAGCCGGTCAGCATAATGAATTTCACCTGCGGAAAGCGCTCACTGCACTGCTCTACCAGCTTCAGGCCATCCAGACCGGGCATGGAAATATCGGTGATCACGATCTCCGGCTTAAGCCGCTCCATTTGGTCCAGCGCTTCAATGCCGTTGCGGGCTGTTCCTGCCAGCACTGTGCCTGCCTTCTCCCAATCCACCACCTGTGAGATCCCTTCCAGGATCAGCCTTTCATCGTCGACCAACAGCAGTTTATACATGGCCATGCTCCCCTTTCAAATAAGGAATAAGTACATGAATAACCGTACCCATCCCCGGCTGACTTTCAATTTCGGTTCCCCACTCCCCGCCAAAAACCAGCTGTACACGTTCCTTGATATTCGCCAGCCCGATTCCCTCACCCCGGGTCTGAATCCGCCCCTGCTGCAGATCGCGAATAAATTGATCCGTCATTCCAGGTCCATTGTCAGCTACCCTAAGATCCAGTCCGTTTGAAGTACAGCTCACAGAAATCGTAATCATGCAGGGTTCAATATTCGGTTCCAGCGCGTAGCGGATGGCGTTCTCCACCAGCGGCTGCAGGGTCAGCTTGGGAATCAGCGCATCCTGCAGATTGGCAGGAATGTCCATTCTGAAGTCCAGCCGCTCCTCAAAACGCGTTCGTTGAATTGTGACATAACTCCTCACAATACTGAGCTCCTTCTCCAGTGTGATCAGCGGGTCTTTCAGCCCTATCGAGCTGCGGAGCAGGTAACCCAGCGCCTCCACCATCTCTGAAATCTGCTCCTGCTTGTTCACCTTGGCCAGCCAGTTGATCGATTCCAAAGTGTTGTATAGGAAATGCGGATTTATCTGCGCCTGGAGCGCCTTCAGCTCCGTTTCCCGGATCACCAGCTGCTTGGCGTAGTTCTCATCAATCAGTTCTCTGATCCGGCGGATCATCATTTTGAACGTACGGTTGAGCTGGCTCACTTCATCCTGGGCATTTTGCGAGACAAGTCCCAGCGACTGCTCCTCCAGATTGTCCAAGTCGCCTTTTTCGATCCGTCTCATCTTCTCCGTCAGCTTCGAAATCGGCCGTGCGATGCTTCGGGCGAGACGATAGCCAAGCAGCAGCCCAAGCAGGAGAATGCAGGCAAATACGATGACGACCATTCTTTTGAGAATAGTGATCTGCTTGAACATTTCATTGAACGGTGTCGCGTTAATATAAGTCCAATCCATATAGGAGGACTCCGTCTTAGCAATGAAGTAAGTGCCTTGATCGTAGCTGTCGGTCCGGTAAGGTTCAGGCCGTCCCACTTCCACTGCCAGCTCGCGCGGTGTAAGCAGCGGCTCTGCGGGATAGATTGAGCGGTTGCTGGCCGTATCAACTACAATCAGCTGGCCGTCGCCCGAGGCCATATTCGTGCTGTCGGCAACGATCCGTTCTACCCGGATGCGGATAACCAGCGTCCCCAGATGATCCAGTGTAAAAGTTGAGCCTGTATAAGACTTGATCTGGCGTACGGCAAGCAGTGAGTTTTTGCTGCCCTGGGTATACCAGACGTTGCTTCCTCCACCCTCTACAGCCAGCGGCTTCAGCTGATCCTGCAGGGACTGCGATACTCCTTCCCGGTTGCCGGCTGTCATCACACCGTCATTTGCATCCATCAGCATCATGGAATACACATACTTCTCCGCACCCGCAAAAGCCACCAGCCGGTTAATAATCTTGTTATGCAGCACCAGCCGCTCATAGGGTGTGGGATGATCCAGCAGCTTGCGCAAACAATCCTGGATCTGTTCATCCGAGCCGACCGCAAAGGACAGCTGCTCCAGCTCCTTAAGCTCACTCTCTATGCTGACTGCCGACATACCAAGGACTTCAGATGACTTTTCATAAATTTGCCGGTCGTAGATCCGGTACACGTACTGAAGAAATATAAGAGAAAACAGAAACGACAGCAGCAGTAAGAAGGAAATGAGCAGAATCATTTTGTTAAAGATCCCCGAATTCCTGTAAGCGCTTTTATTATTTCTCAAGTACATTTCTCTTTTCAATCCGCCTTTCCGTATCATTTATGAGGCCAGTTCACTTCATGGTCATTATTATCATAAACGAATGACACGGTTATGGAAATATAAACCAAAAAGACCTGAATAGCAGTTCCATGAGAAACTGCATATCCAAGTCTTTTGGGTGATGATTGTAATTGCGTATTTAAGTAGAGCACATATTATCCCAGCATCATCCGGTCATCCGCCAGCTTATGTCCGCTGATGGTTTCGAATTCACCAAGCAGCCGTTCGACGGTCAGATCTTTTTTCCGCTCTGCATCAATATCCAGGATAATAGTTCCTTTATCCATCATGATCAGCCGGTTGCCCAGCCGGATGGCCTGCTCCATGTTATGGGTAACCATCAGCGTAGTGAGCTTCATCTCACGGACAATCGATTCCGTCAGTTTCGTAATCAGCTCCGCGCGGGCCGGGTCAAGGGCTGCAGTATGCTCGTCCAGCAGCAAAATCTGCGGCTGGGTAAAGGTCGCCATCAGCAGGCTGAGCGCCTGTCTCTCTCCGCCGGACAGCAGGCCCACTTGGGCGCGCAGCCGGTTCTCCAGCCCGATGCCAAGGCGGCTCAGCTGTTCACGGAACAGCACCCGTCTGGCGCTGCTTACTCCGAAGGTCAGACCGCGGTTTTGGCCCCGCTTGTAAGCCATCGCCAGGTTCTCCTCAATCGTCATATGCGGGGCCGTACCGGCCATCGGATCCTGAAAGACCCGTCCGATCCAGCGGGCGCGCTGATACTCGGGCAAATGGCTGATCGAGCTGCCTTCGATCCGTGCTTCCCCCAGATCCGGCTTCATTACTCCGGAGATCACGTTCATCAAAGTGGATTTACCTGCCCCGTTGCTTCCGATAATCGTAACGAAATCGCCGGCTTGAAGGTGAAGGTCGATGCCCAGCAACGCTATCTTCTCATCCGGGCTGCCGGGATTAAACAGCTTGGATACATTATCAAGCTTTAGCATCGGCTGTTCCCCCTTTCTTGCTTCTTAGCGCCAGCGCCGCTAGTTCAGCGCTTCTTCTGCGGGCTGTTCTCTTCTGCTTCATATACCGCTGAAGCGACGGGAACAACAGGGCAATAATGACGATAACTGCCGTAATCAGCTTCAAGTCGGAGGCTTTCAGCCACGGAACCCGCAGGGCGAGTGCTACAACTATCCGGTAAACGATCGAGCCCAGCACAACGGCCAGCGTAGCCCGGAACACATTTCTGGCGCCAAAAATCGCCTCTCCAATAATTACCGAAGCCAGTCCGATAACAATCATCCCAATACCCATGGTTGAATCGGCAAAAGAGGAAGACTGAGCGATTAGTGCTCCCGAGAGCGCCACTAAGCCATTCGACAGGCTGATGCCGAGAATAGTCGTTGTATCTGTGTTTACACCGAAGCTGCGGATCATTCTTGAATTGTCGCCTGTGGCCCGCAGGGCCAGGCCAAGGTCTGTGCGCAGAAACAGATCCATCAGCAGTTTAACAGCAACCACAATAAACGGCATGACCAGCAAAGGATTTATTGAACTAAGCAGGGTGTCTTCGCCCATGATCGAAACGTTCGGCTTATCTAATATCCGTAAATTAATGGAATAAAGAGCTATCATCATCAGGATCCCGGACAGCAATCCGTTAATTTTGCCTTTTGTATGCAGCAGGCCCGTGCACATGCCGGCTGCCATACCGCCAGCCATTGCACAGAATGTAGCCAGCCAAGGGGAATAGCCCTGAGTAATCATCACTGCGGCGATGGCCCCGCCAGTTGTAAAGCTTCCGTCTACAGTTAAATCCGGAAAGTCAAGAATCCGAAAAGTTATATATACCCCCAAAGCCATAAAAGCGTACAGCAAGCCCGATTCCAAGGCTCCCATTATTGAATCATACATAGGTGACTTCCTCCCTCAAGCGGCAAGGGGCGTTCTTCTCGAATCGCCCCGTCATAATATCTGAACTTATTGAATGATGTTGTTGGTCTGATCGGCGACTTCGGCTTTCATGGCATCTGTAACTTCAATGCCCTGCGCCTCTGCAGCCTTCAGGTTAAGTATAAGGTCCAGCTTCTCCTGCATGGTTACTTTCATGTCGCCTGGGCTTGTGCCGTTCTTCAGCACCTCCACAGCCATTTCACCGACCTGATAGCCGTGGTCATAATATTTGAAACCGACAGTGGCAAAAGCGCCCTTCTCTACCGTATCACGGTCAGCGGAGAAGAAAGGAAGCTTCTTCTCATTCGCGGTTTGAATGATCGTATCTACAGCACTTACCACCGAATTATCCAGCGTAATGTAGAATGCGTCTACACGTCCGACAAGCGATTCAGCGGCCTGCTTCACTTCAGAAGTATTCGTGACTGCAGCCTTCACCAGCTCAATGCCGTGTTTGTCGAGCTCTTCCTTGGCGATTCCTGCCATAACTACAGCATTCGGCTCGCCCTCATTAATGACAAGACCCAGTTTCTTCACCTTCGGGAACTGTGCCGCAATGAATTGCATCAGCCGGGTGATTGCCTCCGGATTGGTATCGGAAGCACCGGAGACATTGCCGCCCGGGTGTTCCAGATCGGTTACAAGTCTGGCATCCAGCGGATCTGTAACAGCGGCGAACAATACCGGTGTATCCTTATCTACCTTCTGCACAATTGATTGAGCCGAAGGAGTGGCAATCGCGAGCACGAGATCGTTTTTGTCGCCGGCAATCTTCTGTGCGATGGACAGGTTATTGGCTTGATCGGCCTGTGCGTTCTGGAGATCCACCTTCAGGTTCTCGCCTTCAATAAGGCCGGCATCCTTAAGCGCGGCCATGAAGCCTTCGCGCGTCGCATCCAGCGACGGATGTTCTACGTATTGGGAGATGGCAATGCTGTAGGATTCTTTGCTGCCTGCATCTGCAGGAGCAGCCGTAGCATTTGCCGGTTTGTTAGCAGCTTTTTCCGTATTCACCGCAGCATTGTTGTTCGATCCGCAACCCGAAGCTACAAGCATCAGACACAAGCTCAATCCTACCCAAATATTCTTTTTTTTCATCATATAACCCCTTTTCTTTTACGGTATCAGCGCGTGCATCAAAGTGAGCGACTCAGCACTATCGCTTTCATCTTTAAAAGCGTTAAAGCGAAAGCTTACACTAACCTCACATAAAATACAGCCAATCTATTAAACATAATATTATATGGCGGTCGTTTATCCGTCAATGACTTATCGGCTCTCCAATTTATTCTTGCAAGATCAGGAAGCTAATCCAAGATGTTCACTCCTTCTGACCCTACAAGAAAAGCTTCGATTGATGTCATTTCGGGGATGTCGCCGAATCCTTCCTTAAAGGATGCTTTTCTTGCAAGATCAGGAAGCTAATCCAAGATGTTCACTCCACCTGATCTTATAAAAAAAATCTCCTTGCGCAAACTGAACTTACAGTCTGAACATGGAGTGTGTCCGATGACATTTACTTATCCAACTAAAACATTCACGAAAACTGCTGTGATCCTTGCCATTGTTATGTCCACCAGCGCTTGCGGGTATTACAAAAACGAGGCAAAGCCAAAAGTCAATTCGGTGACACCTGCCGGCACTTTTGCGGGCAGCTATTATGAGAAGTCCCATGTCACCGACAAGCAGGGAAAGTTCTGGATTCCGCTGAAACCCGCCGCTGCCTCAATCGGCTACCGGATGAAGGATGACACCGCAAGCGGAGGTTATGCCAAGCTCGGCTATACGGATGTGATGTACATGCTGCGCACGAACTCCACTCAGGTCTTTTCACTGGGGGAAAAAATCACCCTGCCTGACGCGCCGGTGCGCCGTGATGGTCAAATCTATATCACCCCGACAGCTTTGTCCAAGCTGCTCCAAACCGAGGTGGGCTGGAACCCCACCAGCGGTGAGATCAATATTGCTTTACCGTCAGACAAGGAAGCCCTTAGCAATACTGAAAAGAACGGTAACACCAATATAGCCAAACCGCTGCGCATCCAGAGCGCTTCGAGCGTAGATACCGGTCAACTAGTCGCCTTTGCCAAAAGATTTCTGGGTGTACCTTACGATTTTGGCGCCGGTCCTTATGAGGATACCGGACGTTTCGACTGCTCCTCCTTCACAAGACATGTATTTAAAAGGTTTGGCGTGGATCTGCCCCGGCTGGCTAAAGACCAGGACAACATCGGCAGACGGGTAAGCCGCAGTGATCTGCAGGCCGGAGATCTGATTTTTTTCACCGTGCCAGGACGTTTTGACAGTGACGCCATACCGGGGCATGTAGGTATTTATATCGGCGACGGAAAGTTCATCCATACCTGGGGTGATCCCGGTGTACAGATTAGCGAACTGGACAGCGGATATTGGAGCAACGTGATACTGCATATGCAGCGCGTGCTGTAACCACATAGCAGCGTAGGCTGCTGAAGTAAAGAAGAGCCTGGTCTCCTGCTAAAGAAGACCAAGCTCTTTTTTACATTTTAAATCAACTGATGTGATCCGGTTTCACTAGTCCCAACCTTTGCCTTTGCCGCTCAGCCGGACAAACAGCTTCACCAGTTCAACTAAAACAACGATGGACACGGCTGCCCCGCAGACAATCCACCACTGCAAACCGTTCAGATGCTGTACACCAAACCAATCGTTCAGACCCGGAATAATGATGACCAGCACCAGCAGCAGTCCGGAAATCACCGATGCGCCCAGCATATATTTGTTGCTGAACAAGCCGATCTGGAACAGAGATTTCGTATTGGATCTGACGTTAAAGGCATGTGTAATTTGAAGCAGACCAAGGGTGGCAAAAGCCATCGTAACCGCGACACCCTCATCATAATGGGTATGCGCCCAGTAATAGACGAGCAGCGTCAGTGCCGCTTCGATGATCCCCTGATAGACAATTCCAGCCCCCACACCACCGGAAAAAATACTGCTGCTGGACTTGCGGGGTTTCTTCGTCATTACATCTTCCCCGGCTTTTTCCAGCCCCAGTGCCAGCGCAGGCAGCGTATCCGTCACCAGGTTGATCCAGAGGATGTGAATAGGCTCAAGAATCCGCCAGCCGACCATTGTGGCGATGAACAAGGTCAGCACTTCCCCAAGGTTAGCGGAGAGCAGGAACTGGATGGCTTTGCGGATATTGCTGTATACCTTCCGTCCTTCTTCCACCGCAACTACAATGGTCGTGAAGTTATCGTCGGCCAGCACCATGTCGGATACGCCTTTCGCGACATCCGTTCCCGTAATCCCCATGCCCACACCTATATCCGCCGATTTTAAAGCCGGTGCATCGTTCACCCCGTCTCCAGTCATGGCGACGATCTTGCCCTTTTTTCTCCACGCTTTGACGATCCTTACCTTGTGCTCCGGAGAAACACGGGCATATACGGAATAATCCTCGACCCTATTTGCAAAATCCGCCTCGCTGATCTTATCCAGTTCGCGTCCGGTCAGTACACTCTTGTCGTCATCGATGATACCCAGCCGTTTAGCGATAGCCGCAGCGGTGTCCCTGTGGTCGCCGGTAATCATAACCGGACGGATACCCGCCTTGCGGCAGACCGCTACAGCGTCGCGCACTTCATCGCGTGGGGGATCAATCATCCCGACGAGGCCGATGAATACCAGATCCTTCTCTGTTGTGTCCGGTGAAGGTTTGTCTGGCAGCTCTGTATAATCACGGTAGGCAAAAGCCAGCACCCGCAGCGCTTCATCGGCAAGCGCCTTATTGCTTGCAGTGATCTTGCGGGAATGCTCCTCTGTGAGCGGAATGAGCTCCCCGGCCTCATAAATGTGGCTGCACTTGGAAAGCAGCACATCGGGAGCACCTTTCGTAAGCCCGCGGAACTTCCCTGCCTCCAACTGATGAATCGTTGTCATCAGCTTGCGGTCCGAGTCAAAGGGCAGCTCGCTTTTCCGGGGATACTGCTTCTCCAGCTCCCGCTTGTCAGTGCCGATGCTCAGCGCATAGTCCACAAGGGCTGTCTCCGTGGGATCCCCGATAATCGCTTTTCCGCTTTTGGTCCCGCTGGCTTTATCCCCCTTTGTGTTCTCTGAACCTTGCTTGCCGGTAGTGCTGCCTTCGTCAATGCTGGAATCATTGCACAGCGTCATCGCCTGCAGCAGCAGCTCACCGCCCGGAGTTTCCTTGAGCTGTTCGGTCGCCTCAATAGCTGCTCCATTGGCGTACAGCTTCTCGACAGTCATTTTGTTGAGTGTCAATGTTCCTGTTTTGTCGGAGCAGATAATTTCTGTACTGCCGAGCGTCTCCACCGCAGGCAGCTTGCGGATAATCGCTTTGCGTCCGGCCATGCGCTGAACGCCAAGCGCCAGAATGATCGTTACGATCGCCGGCAGTCCTTCAGGAATCGCCGCAACCGCCAGCGAGATCGAGGTAAGCAGCATATCCAGCATTTCTCTACCCTGGAGCAATCCTACGGCAAAAATGACTACACACACGCCCAGAATAATATAGGTGAAGTATTTCCCCAGTTCATCCAGCTTCTTCTGCAGCGGAGTGACATCCGTTTCTTCCTCTGCGATAAAGCCGGCAATTCTTCCGACCTCAGTCTTCATCCCTGTGGCTGTAACAACGCCAACAGCTCTTCCGTACGTGACGCTACTGCTCATATATGCCATATTTGTCCGGTCGCCGATTACGAGATCTGTCCCCTCCAGTTTGCCGGCATGCTTATCCGAAGGCAGCGACTCACCGGTTAACGCAGCTTCCTCCGTCTGAAGTGATGCTGTTTCCAGCAGCCTGACATCGGCAGGTACGACATTGCCTGCTTCCAGCAGTACAATATCACCGGGCACAAGCTCCTCACTCTTGATCTCCGTCACCTGACCGCTGCGGCGGACCCGGGCATGCGGCGAAGACATGCTTTTCAGCGCTTCCAGGGCCTGTTCTGCCTTATTTTCCTGGATGACTCCAAGCACCGCATTCAATATAACAACCAGCAGGATAATGATTGTATCCGTCCATTCCCCGAGAATACCCGACAACACCGCAGCCGCCAGCAGAATAAAGATCATCACATTTTTGAACTGCTCAATAAATTTGGCCAGCAGCGACTTTGGCTTTGCCTCCTGCAGCATATTTTTCCCGTACCGCTCCAGCAGCTGCGCCGCCTGTTCTGAAGTTAATCCCTCTTCTCTTGTCTCCAGCCGCTTCAGGACTTCCTCTTTCTCCAGCAGATGAAACGGCTGTTGATCTTGTTGATTTGCAGAGTTTGAATTCAAGCTGTCAGCTCCTCCCATGTTATAAAGTGGTGTATAGCAAATCACTTATATGGAGTTTTACCCAAAATTAACCGCAGAATTCTGAAAATTTAAGGACATTTTTCAAAGCTTGCTCAGAAACATCTGCAAACAACGACGATCAGCCTTCAGTATTTTGAAAACCGGGATGCTCAAAGCCCTTAAACCTGGTTCCCTGATATACAAGCTCCCCCCGGTCTCCTTTAACAATCAATCCAAATGCCTTATTCGGTACCTGCAGTTCGACGCGGCGTCCATCTTGAAACTCAAATGTTACATAGTAGCTCGTGTGGGCCCCGGAGTCGCCTGATCCGCCCCAGACCTGTGTCCGTTTGGTCACGGCCGCAGCGTACGCGGAGACCAAGGGACTGGCATTATTGCTACTCCAGATGCCGATGGCTTTGATGATAAAAAAGATAAAAAAACCAATCACCAGCAAAAAAATCAGCTTAAAAAAGAAAGGCATTCCATAAATAAAACTCCAAAAAAAACTGCCCTGTGGAAATTGCCCAAAACCGCTAATAAAGCTCTGTCCGTTCAAATCCATCTCTCCTCTTTCAAAAAAAATATTAAAAGTACGATTTACTTTAAAATACGCTTTATTTCTCCATCAGTTTCAGTTTTTCAGCCTTGTAAAATGAAAAAAGAGCTGAATTGAATTTGGCCCGGCACAAGAACGTATGTTATGCTTTATATACAAGATACAGTAAGGAGGTGATCTCATGAGGGCATATCTAGCGTATTTTCCCTACTCAAAACTGCTTCGGGTCGCATTTATTCCGATTCTTCTGTTTACCCTGATAGCAGGAGCCATCGGTGCTTTCAGCACTGTGGAGTATGAAGGAGAGACCCACAAATTTGAACGCTACGAGCATAAAATGGCGACGCCGGTTCGTGCACATTCAACACCTATTAAATTTGTACCCGCTGTCCGCTTACCGCATCATGGGATCACACCGGTAGTTCTGCCGGAACCTCCCGTACCTGTACTTGTTGTTTCGCTATCCCCAATTATTTACATTACGCTGAAGCGGCGGCTGCTGCAACCGCTTAGATATACTTCAAATTTGGTGCATCGCCCCATTTAACGACAGAAAAAGAAATGCATATTTGCTCTCACAGAAGAACAATCTTAAGACATATCAATTGGAGGCTGGACTTTCATGAACTATAGAGAATCAGATCTGCCGGGAATCGGCAAAAAATTTCTGCTGCAAACGCGCAGCGGCGACAAGCTAGTGGTCATTGTGCATGACGACGGCAGACGCGAGCTGTACCATTTTGATTATGATGATCCGGATCAGAGTGTATCCATGGTTACACTGGACGATGATGAAGCAAGGCATATCTCTGCCATTGTCGGCGGAGTCACCTACAAGCCCAAGGCCCTGGAGTCCATTGAGGTGGCACTGGATGATTTGATCATCGAATGGTACCGCCTCGAGTCAGGCTTCAAATGTATCGGGCATACGATCGGCGAACTGGATGTACGTGCACGTGCAGGCGTCACTATTATTGCGATTATTGAAAAAAACCACCATAAATATCTGAGTCCTGGACCGGAAGTTTTGCTGAAAGCGGACTGCACCGTTGTCGCTGCCGGGGAGAGACATCAGCATAAGCAGTTCAAACACATTCTACGAAATGGATGTGGTTAATAGATGAGCCATTATATTATTTTTGAAGTAGGTCTGGCCATTGTCCTGATTGCGCTTGCCGGAATCATCTCCACCAAACTCCGCTTTTCTGTAATTCCTTTCTATATTCTAATCGGGATGGCCGTTGGGCCCCACGCCTTCAAAATTTGGCATCTCGATTTCCGCTTTATCGAAAGTGCTTCCCTGATCGAATTTATGGGCCGCATTGGCGTACTCTTCCTGCTGTTCTATCTGGGGCTGGAATTCTCCGTGGGCCGGCTTGTCAAAGCAGGGCGTTCGATCGTAACCGGCGGTACGATATATATCCTGATCAATTTTACACTGGGGCTGGTCCTCGGCTGGGCACTCGGTTTCCCTCTGGAGGAGATTCTGATTATTGCCGGAATCACCACGATCTCTTCCAGTGCGATTGTAGCCAAGGTATTGGTTGATTTGAAGCGAACCGCAAATCCCGAGACTGAAATGATTCTCGGCATCATCATGTTTGAGGATGTATTTCTCGCAGTCTACATCTCCATTCTCTCGGGCCTTGTCCTCAGCGGCTCTTCGTCGCTTGGCGGCGTACTGCTGTCCGCGCTGCTCGCGCTTGGATATATGCTGGCCCTCCTCGTTATCGGACGCAAGCTAGTTCCCTGGCTCAACCGTGTTCTGAACATCCGTTCCAGTGAATTATTCGCGCTTGTCATCTTTGGTGCCCTCTTTCTCATTGCCGGCTTCTCTGAAACGATCCATGTCGCCGAAGCGATCGGAGCATTGCTTGTCGGGTTGGTGCTCGCCGAAACCGAGCATGTGAAACGGATTGAGAAACTGGTCATCCCGTTCCGCGACTTCTTTGGAGCCATCTTCTTTTTCAGCTTCGGTTTGACCATTGACCCGCTCTCCCTCGGAGGAGAAGCGTTCTGGTATTCATTAGCAGCGGTAATCATAACACTGTTCGGAAATTTCTTGGCAGGAATGCTGGCGGGACGCAGTGCAGGTCTCAGTCCGCGGGCTTCGTCCAACATTGGCCTAACTATCGTCTCCCGTGGGGAGTTCTCCATTATTATGGCCAATCTTGGCAAAGCGGGCGGACTGATGGCGATCCTTCAGCCATTCGCTGCCATGTATGTATTGATGCTGGCTATCCTTGGACCGCTGCTGACAAAGGAGTCCAAGACGATTTACAAGCTACTGGATAAGGTATTCAAATTCGAAAAGCGGCATCTCGCACGCAAAGCGAAACAAGCTGCCCCTGTACTCGACAAAGAGTAAAATGAGTTCCCTGTTGAAGGGAGGGACGTGTATGAAGAAACGTTTACGCGGGGAATACACCCCGCCGCAGCACAAGGGAACCCGCATTCTCTCCGTTATTGGCGGAGGACTGCTTGCCGCTGTCGGGCTGGAGCTGTTTCTGATTCCGCATAAGCTGGTCCCTGGCGGAATTGCCGGACTGTCTGCTCTGCTCGCCCATCTTACCGAAATGCGGCTTGGCCTGTTTCTGTTTCTTTTCAATCTGCCGTTTATTCTTTTGTCGCGCAGGCAGATTGACTTTCGGTTTGCACTTTATACGATGCTCGGGTTGATCTGCTTGACCATAGGCTCATTGGCCTTGCATCACTTTCCAGCCGTTGTCAGTGAGCCGCTTGCTGCAGCAATAGCTGGTGGTCTCTGCCTTGGCTTTGGAATCGGTATTTCAATCCGCTTCGGCGGCATCAGCAACAAAACCAGTGAACAGGGTTATGTCTTGCTAAGCGGCAGCTTGCCGAAATCGGCGGAAACCGTCATAATGCTGCTCAACTGTGTCATCCTGCTATTCGGAGGAGTGCTGTTTGGCTGGGATCAGGCGATGTACAGCATTATCGCCTATCTGCTGGCCTTTGAAGGCATCCGGATCTCGCTTCGGGACCTATCGCGCTCCAGGGCTATCTGGATTACCAGCAGCCACTGTGATGAAATCTCCAAAGCGCTCCACCAATCGCTCGAGCGGGAGACCAAACTTGTTCAGGCTTCCGGGCCGGCGGGACAGAAAGGCACACTCTTCTGTCTTGCCAGCAAGATGGAGGAAGCCACTTTGACTTCAATTGTGAAGGATTGCGACGAGGACAGCCTCATTGTCGTGCGCGCAGCGCAGGGCCGGGGCATCGCCGATTTTTTCCGCAAAAAAATCAGCTGAAAGATGACTCTGCCGGACTTTCCGGATCTGTGAATGGCTATAACCTATGAAAAAGGCGTTCCCGCTGCTGCAGCGCGGGAACGCCTTTTTCTATCTGCCAGATCCGGGTCTAGCAGCCGCCCGTTTCTTCAACGGAACATGCCCCATAACCGGATCAGGTGAAACGTATTGCTCGGATCAATCTTCTGTGCGATCACAAATTTCACGATTTGCTCTTCCTGGGCTGACGTCAGCTTCTCACCCATCACTGCCGCAGCATTGCGTACCAGCCTGCGCACAACTCCTGTGTCCTGCAGCTCTTGCTTGGAAATACCGTTAATCATATTTTTGATGCGTTCCTTGACTGCCGGATTCTTCATCTTCAGCTTGATGCGTTCCACCAGCTGCGGGCTGATTCCGTATTGCTGATAACCCAAGCGCAGCACCTCCCGTCATATCCAATCATTCACAGTATATGAGGGCCGGTTGCCGCATGTGCCTATTTAATCGATAATATCCCCCTGGAATATTTGTTCGTTCTGCAGATAGCTCCGCAGCGGTGCATAATCTGGGGATGTCCAGAAGGAAGAATCCTTCAGCAGCTCGGCAGCATCGTCACGTGCCTGCTCCAGTATCTCAAAATCGGCAGTCATATCCGCCAGCCGGAATTCCGGCAGACCGCTTTGCTTCGTACCAAAGAAATCCCCCGGACCTCTTAGCTCCAGGTCACGGCGGGAGACCTCGAATCCGTCGTCTGTATCGGTCATGGCGGTCATCCGCTCCCGGCCGATCTCCGACTTGGGATCAGCCACAAGCACACAGTAGGACGCATGCTGACCTCTACCGACCCGCCCGCGCAGCTGATGCAGCTGTGACAAACCGAAGCGGTCCGCATCCATGATGATCATCAGCGTGGCATTGGGAACATCGACGCCAACCTCCACGACCGTAGTGGAGACAAGCAGCTGAAGCTCATTGCTGTAGAAGGCGCGCATCACTTCATCTTTCTCACCCGGCGTCATCCGTCCATGCAGCAGCCCAACTTTATAGTTCGGAAAGGCCTGGGACATCTGGACATGCAGGTCTATCGCGTTCTGCACATCCAGCTTCTCCGACTCTTCGATCAGGGGGCAGATGAGATAGGCCTGACGGCCTTGATCAATCTCACGGCTGACCAGGTTCAGCACACGCTCCATCAGATCATGCTTCACCCAATAAGTCGTGATTGGAACCCGTCCTTTAGGCCGCTCCGACAAAGTCGAGACGTCCATATCCCCGAAAACCGTAATCGCCAGTGTCCGCGGGATCGGGGTCGCCGTCATCGTCAGCACATCCGGGTTATACCCTTTGCGCCGGAGGACACTGCGCTGGTTCACTCCGAAGCGGTGCTGTTCATCGGTAACCACAAGCCCCAGCCCGCGGAAGAATACATCATCCTGTATCAAAGCATGGGTGCCGACCACGACGTCCAGCACGCCCATTTGCAGTGAGGCAAGCAGATCCTTACGTTTGCGCCCTGAGACACTGCCCGTCAACAGACCTACCGTGATGCCAAACGGCTCAAACATTTTGGTCAGCGAGCGCATATGCTGCTCGGCCAGAATCTCCGTCGGCACCATCAGTGCGCCCTGAAACCCCGACCTCACGGTGGCAAAGAGCGCAATGGCCGCAAGCACCGTTTTGCCTGAGCCAACATCCCCCTGAAGCAGCCGGTTCATGCAGTAACCGGACCGCATATCCTGCAGAATCTCCAGCTCTACATGCTTCTGCGCATCCGTCAATTCAAACGGCAGACTGCGCACAAAGGAGCGGACGGTAGAGTTATCAACTGTATGCACTACACCGTCCATTCTGCCGTGGTTCAGCACCCGGAAGGCCTGCACCTTAAGCTGGAACAGAAACAGCTCTTCATACACCATTCTGCGCCGTCCCTGCTGGCCTTCGCGTGTATCCTCCGGCTGGTGGATCGTTGCTATGGCCCGCTTGCGGGGCATAAAATCATATTTTCGCATAATGACGTGCGGCAATATTTCCGGAATCATCTCTCCGAACTGCTGCATGCCCTGGTTAATAACCTTGCGGATCCAGGATTGGGTGATCTTGCCGCCCACAGAGTATACCGGCTGCAGGGTGCCTGTCTTGCCCTCTCCGCGGTCCGGGAACTCATAATCTGTCACCGTAATCTGGCTGCGCTTCTGGTCCCATTTGCCGGTTAACACGATCTCCCGGCCTACAGTCAACTGCTCGCGCACATAATGCTGATTGAACCAAGTAGCGGTGAACATCCAGGGTTCAGCCACCATCTTGCAGCTTAAGCGCGACTTGCCGCCAAACCGCTGAAGTACGGGGATGCCAATCACCTTAGCCACCAGGGTAGCCTTGTCACCATGCTTCACTTCACTCAGCGAGCGGGGGCGGAAATCCTCATAACGGAATGGATAATACTCCAGCAGATCCTTTACTGTAAAAACGCCAAAGGCGTGGAGCTCGGATTGCTTTTGAGCGCTCACGCCAGTTATTTGCTTCACTTCAATTTTTTCCAAAGACAGGTTCATGTTCATCCCCTATTTACGCGGGCCAAATGAATACGGCTAAGGTACCGTTGCCGACATGGCTGCCTACGACAGGGCCGATGTTGGTCAGCACTTTCTCATTCATGGTGAAGTGCACGGCTAATTCCTGCAGAAATTCTTCGCCGTAAGCCGGTTCAGCCGTATGACCCACAGCCACATTGATTTTGTCCACACCCGGCAGATCGTTTTTGAACAGCTCGATCATGCGGGCTATTGCCTTCTTCCGGCCTCTGACCTTCTCTACCGCATAAATAATACCTTCCGCATCAATGGAGAGAATCGGCTTGATATTCAGCAGCGTGCCCAATATGGCAGATGCTTTGCCGATTCTGCCGCCCTTTTGCAGATATTCCAGTGTATCTACCAGGAAATATAGTTTGCGCGATTGGCGCAGCTTCTCCACAGCTGTCAGAATTTCCTCCGGGCTTATACCTTCTTTAGCCATTCTGGCCGCTTCCACTACCATAAAGCCGAAACCGTAGGATGCGGACAGGGAATCTACCACAGTGATGGCGTCCCCTTCCTCATCCAGCATCGATTTAGCAAGGACTGCAGACTGATAAGTTCCGCTAAGTCCGGATGATATATGAAAAGATAGAATCGTACTGCCTTGATGACGCTCCAGAATGCTGCGATACACATTCATATATTCCACTGGAGACGGCTGAGATGTGGTCGGCAGCTTGGCTGAGTGGGGAAGACGCTCATAGAACTGCTCTGGTGTCATATCCAGATTGTCCCTGTACGCTTCCTCGCCGAACATTAATGTCAGCGGCACGACCTCAATGCCGTATGCTTCCGCCAGAGCCGGCGGAATATCTGAGGTGCTGTCTGTGACAATAACGGTACGATTCATGGGTTTCCTCCCCAAACTATGATTAAGCAGTCCGCACGAGGCGGAGTATGCTTTGATGCTGACAGAAGGAATTCAGTCTCCGCCTATGGCTCTACCGAGAAAAGATAATAGTACAGCGGCTGCCCGCCCTCATGAACCTCAACTTCAACCTGAGGATAAGCCTCTTCCAGCCAGCTGCTGAGTGATGCGGTTACTTCCGCTTCTGCTTCAGCACCGGTCAGAACTGTAACGATCTCGTCGCCGTTCTCCAGCATGCTCGTGAGCAGTTGCTTGCTTGCAGCGAGCAATTCATCGGAAGCAGCAACGATCTTCGAATTGGAAATACCGATATACTGTCCGGATTTGATCTCCAGCTCTTCAATCACGGTATCACGTACGGCGTTCGTAACCTGGCCGGATTTCACATGTGCGATGGCTTCCAGCATGTTGCTTGTATTGGCTTCCACCGCATCATCTTCCTGGAAGGCAAATGCAGCGGCAATTCCCTGCGGGATGCTCTTGCTCGGAATAACCGTGATATCCCGTTCGTCTTCAAGCAGCTCTTTAGCCTGCTGTGCGGCAAGCACGATGTTGGAGTTGTTAGGCAGAATATATACATGCTTCGCAGAGATGGATGAGATCGCATTTACGAAATCCTCCGTACTGGGATTCATGGTCTGTCCGCCTGCTAGAACCGCATCGACCCCGAGGCTTTTAAAAATATCGGTAATCCCGCTGCCGGAGGATACGGCGATGAAGCCATACGGTGCCATATCGTCCGCCGGAGGAACCGCCGGGGCAGGCACTGTGCTCTTCTCGCTAGGGATATCTGCAAACAGATCCGGCATTGGAGCGATATCCATACCGGTTGTCAGCAGATCGCGATGCTGCTCACGCATATTCAGAATATGGATCTGGGTGATCTCGCCGTAGAGCAATGCCAGGCTCATCACTTCACCAGGAGTCTTGGAATGCACATGCACTTTGATCGTGTCGTCATCGGAAATGACGATGATTGAATCCCCATTAACTGACAACGCTTTCCGAAAAGCTTCCTCGTCAAAATCCGCTTTCACGGCTGCGCCAAGCTGGCGGTTGATGAAAAATTCCATATCATATAAAAATTCGATATCTTCCGTGGACAGCTGGGATTGCGCAGAAGACTGCACGGAGGACAATATATTCTCAGGTTTGGTGAGCACAGGTGCCGTTACAACGGCAGGTGCCGGAGCTTGTCCTTGTACAGACGCCGGAGATGCGGAAACTCCGCTTGTCAGATACTGATGAAATCCTTCATAAATGTAGACCAGACCTTGGCCTCCAGAGTCAACCACGCCAACCTGCTTCAGGACAGGCAGAAGTTCCGGAGTATTGGCTAATGCCTCTTTGGCTTTTGCCAGAACCTCCGTCATAAGCTCCGTAATGTCTGTCGTGCGGCGAGCGTAATACACCGCATGTCTGGCAGCTTCTTTGGCGACCGTGAGTATAGTGCCTTCTACAGGCTTGACCACCGCTTTGTAGGCCGTATCCACTCCGGTCTGCAGCGCTGCCGCGAACTGTTGCGTGTTCAATTCATCATATTGGGCTGCGGAACGTCCAAGACCTCTGAACAGCTGTGACAAAATAACGCCAGAGTTTCCCCGTGCACCCATCAGGAGACCTTTGGAGAGTACTCCTGCACATTGTCCGACAGAGGCGGTATTATTCTTTTTCAATTCGTTCGCGCCTGCAGTCATCGTCAAGTTCATATTAGTTCCCGTATCTCCATCCGGAACCGGAAATACATTTAAGGAATTGACGTGCTCTGCATGCTGCTGCAGCTTTTCCGCTCCGGCGAGTACCATTGCGGTAAAATCTGCTCCGTTTATAGAACGCTTACTCAATGAGAATTCCCCTTCCTAACTTCATGCCTAATCAATTCTATGATTAACTGGACATAATACACTAATTTATATTGTACTATAAGAGCCAAAAGAAATAAATGTTTTTGAATCGGTTGACGTAGCAAATTTTGCTGTGATATTATATTTAAGTATTGTTTTATGCAGGTGTTAGTAACAAGGAGGTGTAATCTATGTCCCGCAAATGTACTGTAACAGGCAAGAAACCGGGCAGCGGCAACCACGTGTCTCACGCAAACAACCGCAACCGTCGTTCTTGGGGAGTTAACGTTCAGAAGGTCCGTATCCTAGTGAACGGCAAACCGAAACGCGTGTACGTCAGCACCCGTGCTTTGAAAGCCGGCAAAGTTGAACGCGTTTAGTCTTGGATTATCCTAGACCTAGCGATATCTCATATGAAGCAAAAAGCACCCTTTACATACGTAAGGTGCTTTTTTTCATGTTTTCAGTTCTGATCCTTCCTCAGCTTTTCTGAAAAGTATTCAAAATCGCTTTAACAAAACCTCCCAAGAATCTTGGCAGCTTAAACGTGTAAAATTTCATCATTAACCCTCCCATCAATTCATGCCGTACGCTAGGAGACTTTCCTGTCTTTTCTGTTTGCGCAAACGAGCTGCAGAGCTCCCTTATGGAACAAAAAAAGGCTACATGAGATTTCTGCTCATGTAACCATATTTATGCACCCACAACTTGGCCTATACCTCAAGACTAATTAGGCGGCCGCCCGATTAACGGATCGCTGTCTCTGCTGCTTCACGGATTGCTTTGATGGCGGCAGCGCGATCGCTGCGTCCAAACACCGCATTGCCTGCGACAAGGGTGTCTGCGCCCGCTTCAGCCACCAGGGGTGCCGTTGCTTCGGCAATTCCGCCGTCGACCTCGATGCGCAGCCCTTTGTGATTGGCTTCGTTCGCCCACTCCCGGATTTGCCGGATCTTGCGCAGCGTCTGGGGAATGAAGGCTTGGCCGCCAAAGCCTGGATTCACGGTCATCACAAGCACCATTTCCACATCCTCAAGCACCTCGCGCACGGCTGAAGCCGGAGTCCCCGGATTGATCGCCACGCCGGCCATCAGGCCCAGCTCCTTGATCTGATGGATAACCCGGTGGAGATGCACGCAAGCCTCTGCGTGTACCGTAATTACTGCTGCTCCGGCTGCAGCAAAATCGGCAATGTAACGTTCCGGATTCTCAATCATCAGGTGTACATCAAGCGGTAAAGAAGTGTGGGACTTCACTGCTTTGACAATGGGCGGACCCAGCGTAATATTCGGCACAAAATGGCCGTCCATCACATCTACGTGAATCCAGTCTGCACCACTGGCCTCCGCTTCCGCTACTTCAGTACCAAGTGCGGCGAAGTCCGCCGATAACAAAGATGGGGCAATTATAATCATCAGTTAGTACCTCCGCTTCTTGTCTTTCATTTCATTGTAGAACAGCTTGTAATGCTCATAGCGGCTGTCTGCAATTTCTCCATCCTGCCATGCCTCGATGACACGGCAGGATGGCTCATGCAGATGACTGCAGCCGCGGAACTTGCAATTCTCCGCATAAGGAGCAAACTCCCGGAAGCAGACCGACAGCTCCTCCACGCCGAGTTCCAAAAAGTCCAACTGGCTGAACCCGGGTGTATCGGCCACAAAGCCGCCATTACCGATATCCATCAGCTCCACATGGCGGGTAGTATGGCGTCCCCGGCCGAGCCGCAGGCTGATTTCACCCGTCTCCAGTTCAAGACCGGGCACCAGCCGGTTCAGCAGCGTTGACTTGCCTACACCGGATTGTCCAGAGAAGACACTGATGACTCCGGCAAGCCGGTTGCGCAGCTCATCGCTGCCAGAGCCGGTTAAAGAGCTAGTAACCATCACTTCGTAGCCGATACGCTCATAGAGCTCTTTAACCATTTGCGTTGCTTTCCCATCGTCATCCGCTAAATCCTGTTTGGTCAGCACAATCAGGGTGTTCAGACCGGAATGTTCGATGTGGACCAGAAACTTGTCCAGGAGATTCAAATTCATATCCGGCTCCCGCACCGAGAACAGCAGTACAGCCAGCTTCACGTTGGCAACCTGCGGGCGGATGAGTTCCGATTCACGTGGAAGCAACTCGTCAACCATCCCTTCCCCGTTTTCGGTCAGAACATAGATTATACGGTCACCGACGAGCGGAGCAACCCCTTTTTTCTTAAGAATCCCCCGCCCCCGGCATTGAACTGCCTCTTCCTCTGTCGCTATTACTCCGTCCCGGAGCGGCTTAACGTAATAATATCCGCTTAACGCTTTGATAATTATTCCTTCAGGCATACATAGTGAGCCTTCCTCTCCTGATTTTGCGCAAATGACCCAAGCTTGAAGCTCCCCGGGTCATTTCGCTGCCGCAGCTTCCCTGGTCAAATTCACCGGTTAAGCTTCAGCTTTTCTCTTTAGGATTTGTTTTTTTCTTTATTTTTACCGTTTGTTTTCTTGTCATTCGTCAGTACATTTGCATTCTTGGAGTTATCCGGCAAATATCCGGTTTGATTCTGACCCACTTCACCCGTGTTTTCGCCTTCGCCGGTAGGCGGAGACAGAATCTCCGGTTCAATTGTCTCTTCAGGCGGACTTTCAGTTGGCGCCTGAGTAGGTTCAGGTGTAGGTACAGGTGTCGCTGTCGCTGGAGGCTCAGGCACCTGCACAGTTCCGTTTTTGGCATCCGAGTAACGGATCTCAAAAGCCTCAATATAATCTCCGTTCTGGTAGATCGAGACTGCTCCGTCTTTATTCGGGGCAAGGATCAGAGGTACGGATAAGACCTGACTCTTCGCGATCGTGCGGGTTCCCCATTCCTGCTGGGCTCCATCTTTGGTGGCATCAGAGAAAACAATACGGATTTGAGTCTTCTTACCATCACTTGACGGAGCTACAGGCACTTTAAAGACATAATCAATAGCCTCCGGCGGAAACCCTGTGCTTATGGAAATGGAGACCTTGTCGCCTGGTGCAGCAGTATCCCCTTCTTCATAAGGCCATTGCTTCATGACCTGTCCCTTTTCAACGGAATAACTGGTATCTTCCTTGACCTCATCAAGAACAAGGCCCAGCTCCTCCAGTTTAGCTTTTGCCTGCTTCTGGGTTGAACCGGTAAGATCAGGCATAGTAACCGTATCTTTGCCTTGACTGACATAAAGCTTAATGGAGCTCGTCTCGGGATCATAATCACTCCCCGCAGCCGGTTCAGAACGAATGACCTGTCCTTCAGGAATGTTATCGTTGTGCTCTTCTACCGGGGTGATCCGTTCCTGCTCCACACCCTCTGCAATCAGCGCTTTAACGGCTTCGTCGTAGGTTTGTGTAGACAATTCCAGCATTTTAGATGGAGTCTTTTCTGTGCTGACCGACAGGATAATATGCGTTCCTTCTTTGACAATTGTTTCAGCTTTTTTACCCTGTTCCCATACGATATTCTCAGCGAAATCCGGGTTGTACTGCATGACCGGTTCCGCAATGAGTCCTGCCTCATCCAGCATGGAAGTGGCTTTCTCAAGCGTTTGGTTAACCACATCCGGCACTGTCACTTCGTCAACGACCAGCTTGGCATTTACATACCACACAACACTGCCCATAGCGAGCAAGATTACAAGTGTAAGACTAATCCATAAAGCTGGGCGGCCCCATCTCCGCTTACCTGGGTTGGAAGGAATGACCTCATCCTCTTCCCGCTGCACTTGCATCCGGTCTTCACCGCCACTGCGGTTGCCAAGCCCCCGCTGGAGCGGCTTGATCGCCGGAATAATCCGTGTTCTGTCCTCGTCATCCCCGTCATCGTGGAACAGGGATTTGGCTTCACTGCGCCGCTCAGGCAGCAGGCATGTCTCTAAATCCTGCAGCATCTGCTTGGCCGATTGATAACGTTCCTCCGGATTTTTGCGCATGGATCTCAAGATTACATTCTCCACGCTCTGCGGAATCAGCGGATTGAGCAGACGTGGCTCCTCAAATTCCTCCTGCAGATGCTTCAGCGCAACACTGATCGGACTTTCGCCCAGAAAAGGCAGTACGCCTGTCAGCATCTGATAGAGCACAATCCCCAAAGAATAGAGGTCAGATTTCTCTCCAGTGGTCACACCCTTGGCATGCTCCGGGGAGAAATAGTGCACTGAACCTACAACTGAACCCGTCTGGGTGATTGTAGTGGAAGTAACAGCACGGGCAATCCCGAAGTCCGTTACTTTAACCCGTCCATTGCGGCCGATCAGAATGTTATGAGGTTTAATATCGCGGTGAATGATCTGGTTCTGGTGGGCATGGTCGAGCGCATCGCAAATCTGTGAAGCGATACGCACCGATTCATCTACCTGTAGTGGAGCCCGTTCCTTAATGATCTCATTCAGGTTCTTGCCTTCTATATATTCCATTACAATATAATGAACTTCGTCTTCTTGCCCCACATCATATATACTGACCACATTCGGATGTGATAAAGATGCGGCTGATTGCGCCTCCCGCCTAAACCGGCGGATAAATTCCTCATCATGCACAAATTGATTGCGCAGCACTTTAATGGCGACGTTCCGGTTGAGCAATATGTCATGCGCTCTGTAGACGAGCGCCATACCGCCTCCACCGATCCGTTCGATGACTTGGTAACGGCCGCCCAATTCGTGACCGATCATCTATTCCACTCCTTTGTTTCGGGCACAGCGGCCTCTCCTTGATGTTCTAGCATAGCGAGGCTGATATTATCGCCGCCCCCAGCAAGCAATGCCAGCTGAAGCAACCGATCCGCTCTTTCCTCTAACGGTATTTCTTGTATTCCAGCAACCTTACCCATATGCTCCAGGCTGACAAAATTACTCAGGCCGTCACTGCATAGCAGCAGAAGTTCCCCCATTGCCAGATTGACAGGAGCCAGATCAGCATGGACCTCGGGATCCGTCCCTAGTGCTCTTGTCAGCACGTTGCGGCGCGGATGGTTGTCGAGCTCCTCCAGGCTGATCTGGCCGTTCTTGAACAGCTCATTGACCAGCGTGTGATCCTCGGTTAATTGCGTAGCTGCACCGTCCTTAACCAGATAAGCCCTGCTGTCCCCTATATGGCCAATATATCCCGCTGACCCCTTCAGTAGAACAGAAACGACTGTAGTTCCCATATTATGGTACTTCTCGTCGCGCGAAGCCTCGCTGTGGACGATACCATTGGCTTCTGTAATTGCGGCAGCCAGCGCTTCCCGCAGCTCTTCCTCTGAAAGATCAGGCTGTAACCCTTCAAGGGCATTCCTCATCGTCTCCAAGGCGAGCCGGCTTGCGGTGTCGCCAGCCAAATGTCCGCCCATTCCATCGGCGATAATACCGAGGGTATAACCGTGGCGCGTCGCGCCGATCCAGACCGAATCCTCATTGACGGTACGTACCCGGCCAATGTCGCTGGCATGAACTGTTCTGATCAAATATCCTCACCCCAACTCCATATGTTTGGCGCGCAGCTGTCCGCATGCGGCCGCAATATCATGGCCCTGCTCACGGCGGATGGTAACATTCACACCCTGATCGGCCAAAATACGCTGAAATTCAAAGATATCATTACGTGAAGTTCTTACATACTTGCGCTCCGGCACGTGGTTAACCGGAATCAGGTTGACGTGGCACAGCATTGTTTTGAGCACCCCCGCCAATTCCTTCGCATGCTCTGGCTGGTCGTTTACTCCGCCGATCAGTGCGTACTCGAAGCTGATACGACGCCCAGTCTTGGCCTGGTAGTAACGCAGAGATTCAATCACGTCGTCAAACGGATAGCGGCGGTTCACCGGCATCAGCTTGGAGCGCAGGGTATCATTTGGCGCATGAATCGAAATGGCCAGATTGATTTGTGTATCTTCCTCAGCGAATTTGTAAATGTTCGGTACAATTCCGCTGGTAGAAACGGTAATATGGCGCTGGCCAATATTCAGGCCTTTTTCATGGATCATAAGACGCAGGAATCTCATCGTTGCGTCATAGTTCTCAAAGGGCTCGCCTGTACCCATAATTACAATGCTGCTGACACGCTCGCCGCGCGCATCAAGAATTTGCTGTGAACGGACGACCTGGGCAACAATCTCGCCTGCGGTCAAATCGCGTTTCAGCCCACCAAGTGTGGAAGCACAGAAGGTACAGCCGATCCGGCAGCCTACCTGTGTCGTTACACACACGCTATTGCCATAGTTATGTTTCATAATAACTGTCTCAATCGCATGATCGTCATGCAGACCGAACAGGAATTTCACAGTACCGTCCTTGGACTCCAGCTTCGTAATCTCGGTAAGGGCATTGATGCTGAACTGATCATTCAGCTTCATGCGCAGCGCCTTGGACAAATTGCTCATGGATTCGAACTCGCTTACCCGCTTTACATACAGCCAGTCGAAGATTTGCCCGCCGCGAAAAGCGGGCTCACCGTTATCTTTCGCCCACTGCTGCAACTCTTCCAAAGAAAAATCATATATTAAAGGTTTCATTATATTCAGCACCTGTTCTTTCATGAAGTATAAAAATGTATTGATTATACGCTTAGGATATGCGTATTATTTCTCATTCTTCCTATTTTAACACAAATTTCAGAGACGGTAAAAGAAAGCCCGCCACGCACAATACCCTGCGGGCGGGACAACTGTAAATCCCTTGCCGATTTACTATTTTACAAGAGTCGTTCCAGCCGGGCAATATAGAACCCATCGCTTCCAAAATGCTGCGGCAGGAGCTGTATGCCCTCTCCTGCGGCAACTGCAGTTCCTTCAAGACGCTCCCATACAGGGGAGCTGAAAGTCACAGGTGCAAACCCGGGATTATTCTTTAGAAAATCAGCGACAATGCCGCTGTTCTCCGCCTGCTCTGTCGTGCACGTACTGTAGACCAGCACGCCGCCGGGTTTCAGCAGTCTGGCAACCGATTGCAGCAGTTCGCCCTGCAGGACGGCAACACTGGCGACATCCTCCGGCTGCTTGCGCCACTTCAGATCCGGCTTGCGGCGGATTACGCCAAGGCCGGAGCATGGGGCATCCAGCAGGATGCGGTCAAAGGATTCCGGCTCAAGCGTATCCACAAGCTCAAGTGCATCGCGGCTGCCTGTTGTTATGGACTCCAGGCCCAGCCGCAGCGCCTGATCTGCAATCAGCTTTGCCTTATGTTCATGCAGATCATTGGCATAGATGCTGCCTTCGTCTTTCATCAGCTCAGCCATATGCGCGCTTTTGCCGCCCGGGGCAGCGCAGCAATCAAGCACGTTCATTCCCGGCTTAGGATCAACAGCTTCAGCCACCAGCATAGAGCTCTCATCCTGGATCGAGATGTATCCATCACTGTACCAGGAGGTCAATGCCAGGTTACCTCCACCTTTTACAACAATCCCGTACGGGCTTACTCTTGATACAGAGGCTTCCAATCCCGCTTGCTGCATCTGTGCCAGCAGATTGTCCCTGCTGATCATCGTTGTGTTCACCCGCACGCTGACCGAAGGGGGTTCATTATTGGCCGCGCACATGGCTTCAGCCGTTTCCATACCATATTCAGCTGCCCAGTGCTGCACCATCCAGAGCGGATGCGAATGAAGAATGGAAATCCGTTCCTCCCCGCTGAGTCCTTCTTTTAGTACAGGCAGGTCACCGGCCCGCAGCACGCTGCGGAGAACCCCGTTGACCATTCCCGAAATCCCTTGGTGTCCACGCTTCTTGGCTATATTCACAGCCTCATTTACGGCTGCATGTGATGGAATCCGGTCGAGATACATGATTTGATACAGACTCAGGCGCAGCAGATTGCGCACCCAAGGCTGCAGCTTGGCGATTCCCTTAGTCACGAAATCTCCCAGTACATAATCCAGCGTTAACATCCTAGAGATGCTGCCGTATACCAGCTCTGTGACAAGTCCCGTATCTTCCCGGCTAAGCCCCGATTTCTGCAGGCTGCTGTTGAGCAGCAGGTTACTGTAAGCTCCCTGCTGTTCGACCCGGACGAGAACATCGAGAGCTACCTCACGGGCAGAGTCTGCCGACGATTTACCGCCAGCAGCGCCCTTGCGGTTTGGTTTGGCATTTGCCCCTTTTGCGCCAGTCCCCGTATTCCCCCCTTTTGAAGAGGAGGCCTGTCCACTTCGTCCTGCGCCATTGTGGCCGCCCGCGCTCAACCGAGCACCGTCCCGGGCTTCATGGCCGCGCCACGGCTGAAGTCGCCAGCGCTCATCGCTTTTTTGCCAGCAGGCTGCACTGAGGTCAACAGCACAACTCCGTCGCCAGTCTTCACCTCGACGCCCCGCTCGTTAACAGCTAATACCGTGCCTGGCGCAGACGTTCCACCCATGCTGTTTCCGTCAGGCTTTGCTGCCGCCCACACCTTGAACGTTTCACCGTTCCAGAGCGTAAACGCGCCGGAGAACGGGACCAGTCCCCGAATGCGGTTATAAATTTCGCGCGATCCGGCATTCCAGTCAATCCGCTCGTCTTCCCGGCTGAGATTCGGCGCATAGGTGGCTTCACTGTCGTCTTGGCGCGTAGCCTGAAGGCGACCGGTAGCCAAACGCGGCATTTCCGTCTTCAACAAATCCCGTCCGGCAAGACTCAGCTTCTCAAACAATACACCCGAAGTATCTTCATCCCCGATGGGAACCTCAACCCGCGATATCATATCCCCGGTATCCAGCCCTTCCGCCATGTACATCAGCGTGACTCCGGTGACCTGCTCACCGTTGATAATACAGCGCTGAATCGGCGCTCCACCGCGGTATTTCGGCAGCAGCGAGCCATGAACATTGACACAGCCATTCACGGGCAGCTCCAACACCGATATGGGCAGAATTTGACCGTATGCCGCAGTAACGATCAAATCCGGCTTATAAGCGGCCAGCTCCGCTACGGCTTCCGGCCGGCGCAGCCGTTCTGGCTGCAGGACTGGCAGCCCCAGAGACAGCGCCGCCTCCTTCACCGGAGTTGGTACAAGTGTCTTCTTGCGGCCTTGCGGCCGGTCAGGCTGGGTGACAACGGCCACAACTTCGTAACCTTCCTCCACCAGCATCTGCAGGGAGGGCACCGCAAAAGCCGGCGTTCCCATGAACACTATTTTCATTTCATTCACTCCTCGGTTTCACTGCGTTCAGCTGTATATTCATATACCTTCTCGGCAATATCCGTGAACACTACTCCGTTGAGATGATCGATTTCATGCTGAAAAGCACGGGCCAGCAGACCGCTTCCCGTAATCGTCACTTCCTTGCCTTCACGGTCAAGGCCACGCACCGTAACAGTCTCCGCGCGGCGCACATCGCCATTTAGCCCGGGAATACTCAAACATCCCTCAGGTCCAAACTGTTCGCCTTCCATACTGAGTATTTCCGGGTTGATCAATTTGATCAAACCATGCTCCTCATCGGCATCCACTACGATCAGCCGTTTCAGGATACCCACCTGCGGTGCCGCCAGGCCAACGCCTTCAGCGTCATACATCGTGTCCGCCATATCGTCCAGCAGCTTCTGGACATTGGGTGTTACTTTCGTTACTATTTTCGCTGTCTTGTGCAGCACTTCATCCGGTTCTTTCACGATCAGCCTGATTGCCATTACCAAAACACCTTCCTTGTTCTGAACATTTCTATAGTTAGTAAAACGAATTAATAAACCAAATCATGCCTAGAGGCAATATTTCCTTACCCATTGTAACATGTCTTCCGGTTACATCAACATCTGCGGATCAACGTCGATGCTGACCTGCAGTCCTGTGTCACGGACCGAATCCTCCAGCTCTTCAGCCACCTGCTTGGCCAGCCCAATCGCATCTATGGCTCCCCGCCATTTAATGATGCACTGGAATCTGTATCTGCCCTTCAGGCGGGGCAACGGTGAAGCCACCGGTCCCAACAGATCGAGCGCGTCCGTGGACAGCTTATCCAAGCTGCCGTACCAGCGGAGCTGTCTCGCTTTGCCCTGAAGGTTCAGCGCATAATTCTCGGCCAGACGCAGCAGCAGCGGCAGCTGTTCATGTGACAGGGTCACTAGAATCAGCCGGCAATAGGGAGGATAATGCAATTCTTTGCGGTGCTTCAACTCTTCACGGACAAAGGAGCTGTAATCATGGCCGCTGGCATGGATAATCGAATAATGCTCGGGGGTATAGGACTGGACCACGACCTCACCGGGTAGTTGATGCCGTCCTGCCCGCCCAGCCACCTGGGTAAGCAGTTGAAATGTTTTCTCCGCCGCGCGGAAATCGGGCAAGTTGAGCGCGGAATCCGCCGTAATAACTCCGACAAGTGTAACATCGGGGAAATCCAGCCCCTTCGCCACCATCTGCGTTCCGAGCAGCACATCCGCCTTTTTGTCCCTAAACTGGTTCAGCAGCTTCTCATGCGAGCCTTTTTCCGTCGTTGTATCCACATCCATCCGGATTACGCGGATGCCGGGAAAAAGTTTGCCTAATTCTTCTTCCACCCGCTGTGTGCCTGTCCCGAAGAAGCGGATATGCTCACTTCCGCATTCAGGGCATACCTTCGGCGAAGGTTCTGCATGACCACAGTAATGGCAGCGCAAATTATCGCTGCGCGCATGATAGGTCAGCGAGATGTCGCATTCCGGACAGCCCGCGACATAACCGCAGCTCCGGCACATCACAAAGGTGGAAAAACCTCTGCGGTTCAGCAGCAGCACTGTCTGCTCCCCGCGTTCCAGCCTGCTCTCAAGCGCAGCGTGCAGCCTGCGGCTGAACATGGAGCGGTTGCCTTCCTTGAGTTCATCGCGCATGTCAACCACATGCACCTTCGGCAGTTCATTGCCAAGTGCACGGCTTGGCATCTCGAGCAGAACTGGAGAGAAATGAATATCACTCTGTGCCCTGGAAGCATGATAGCTCTCCAAAGAAGGAGTGGCTGAGCCAAGAATCACTGCAGCCCCGCCCTGCTCTGCCCTGCGGACAGCCACATCGCGGGCGTGGTACTTCGGATTCTCCTCCTGCTTATAGGAGCCTTCATGCTCCTCGTCCATAATAATAAGTCCAAGATTGGCGAATGGCGCGAATACCGCTGAACGTGCTCCGACGGCAACCGCCGCTTTACCCTCACGGATTTTGCGCCATTCATCGTATCGTTCTCCGACAGACAAGCGGCTGTGCATCACGGCTACTCCGCTTCCGAACCGGCCCTTAAACCGCTCAACCATCTGCGGAGTGAGCGCGATCTCGGGGACCAGCACCACTGCCTGCCTGCCCTGGTCCACTACTCGCTGGATACACTGGAGGTAAATTTCCGTCTTTCCGCTCCCCGTTACCCCGTGCAGCAGAAACACTTCATGCCGCTGCTCATCCACCGTCCGGACAATCCGTTTATATACGGATTCCTGTTCGCCAGTCAGCGGCAGCGGAGTGCTCGGTTTGAAATCGCGTCCCCGGTAGGGATCACGGTACACTTCAATTTCACTGATCTCAATGAAGCCCTTGTCTTCCAGCGACTTCACGGTACCGGCTGTAACCTGCAGCACCGACAAAAGATCCTTCATTGGCATGGGTAGCATCGGCTCCATGTCGACCAGGAAGGACAGCACTTCCTTCTGCCGTGCTGAACGTGCCGGGAAGCTGCCCAGTGATTCGCGGGCTGCGGCAACGCCTATCGCCAAATCTACAGCCTTCAGCTTCTTTTTGCCCATTTTATCCTTAATCGACTGGCTCTCGGACAGCACTCCCCGCCGCAGCATGAACTTCACCGTCTCCGCCGCATCTGGAAACGTCCGGGTCAATTGTTTCATGGAGACCTCCCCGGCACGTCTGACAAAATCGGTGATCTGCTGCTCCTCCTGGTCCGTATCCAGAAACAGCGGAAACAGTTCATCCTCAGGGCTCCCTGCTTCCTCTGCCGCTTCTCCGAGGGAGATCAGACGCTCGGCTTTGCCCTTAAGGGCAGTCGGAAGCATAGCCTGCAAGGCGGAGATCCGTCTGCAGGCATATCTTTGACTTATCCAGTCCCCAAGTTCTACAAGCTCTGGCGACAAAGGCGGGAGCAGATCAAGCACTTCTTGGATGGGCTTAAGGGAAGGGCCCGAACCGGTCTCTCCCGATTCCAGTGAGACAACAAAACCCTGTACAGTCCGGTGACCAAAAGGAACAGCCACTCTGCTGCCCACTTCAATCCACAGTTTCAGGTCAGCGGGAATCAAATAATCAAATGGCCGGTCAGTGCTGCGCACGGGAACATCGACAATGACCTTGGCTATATCCATTATAAAGCAGCTCCAGCGATACGCTCTGCTGCGAGTCCCAGCAAGCGGCGCGCCACCTCATCTTTACTTACCAGGGGAAGATCCAGCACAAGGCCTTCGGCCCCATAAATAGAGACAATATTGGTATCCGTGCCAAATCCGGCCCCTTCCGCAGCCACATCGTTAGCCACAATAAGGTCCAAATTTTTGCGGACCAGCTTGTCCTTCGCGAAGGCTTCGGCGTTTCCTGTCTCGGCGGCAAATCCGATCAGGAACTGCTTGTCCTTCATTTTCCCCAGACTCTCCAGGATGTCGGTTGTCTTAACCAGTTCAAGCGTCATTGTTTCTCCGCTTTTTTTGATCTTGGATGGGGCACTCTGCTTAGGACGGTAATCTGCTACAGCAGCGGCCTTGATCAGAATATCGCATGCCTTCCACCGGCCGGCAACCGCCTCATACATCTCCTGGGCCGACTCTACCCGTAGCACTTTGATGTCCGGGTCCTGCGGGGGCTTCTCATCCGTACGCGCAGCAATCAAGGTTACCTCCGCACCCATAGCACGCGCAGCACGGGCCAGGGCAAAGCCCATTTTGCCTGAGGAGTCATTGGAGATATAACGGACCGGATCAATCCGCTCCACCGTACCTCCAGCCGTCACAATAACTTTTTTACCGGCCAGCGGACCGGATGCAGCGCTGTTCTGAAGAGCGAAGAAAGCATCCACACAGCTCACAATCGTCGCCGGCTCCTCAAGCCTGCCTTTGCCTACATAACCGCAGGCCAGCAGCCCTTCACCCGGTTCAATAAACTGCACACCACGCCCGGCAAGAGTATTCATATTGCTGATTACCGCCGGATGCTGGTACATATGGACGTTCATTGCCGGTGCGACCATAATCGGAGCGGTCGCGGCCAGCAGTGTGGTGGACAACATATCATCGGCAAGGCCATGCGCCATTTTGGCGATGATATTGGCCGTAGCCGGTGCAATCAGGACAAGGTCGGCTGCGTCGGCGAGGTCAATATGCGATATCGATGACGGGTTGCGTTCCTGGAAGGTATCGCTGTATACCCGCTGCTTTGAGAGTGACTGCAGTGTCAGCTCAGTAATGAACTGTTTAGCCGAGGCTGTCATAATGACATGGACTTCGGCTCCTCTTTGTGTAAGCTTGCTGGTCAAATCCGCTGCCTTGTATGCAGCAATTCCCCCTGTAATACCAAGAATAATCGTTTTACCCTTGATGTTGTTCAACATGATCTCCCCCCTGTTCCTTTCCTGCGCCAAAGCTCTATAGTTCGGATATAAAATGAAGAAAACTTGAAATTCTAATATTTCGGGCAAGAAGAAACGGCTTCGTCGGCCTATCTCGAGACGGCATCCGTTTCTGCAATAATATAAGGATAATATAGCGTAAATCCTCTAGTCTTATCTCTTTAAGTGGAAACGGCTTCGCCGTCCTCAAAAGGACGGTATCCGTTTCAGCGAGAAATAGAAGGATAATTTATAGCGTTCAGCATATAAATTCTTATATTTTAAAAAAATAACAACCTTCCGGTTGTCAGGAACAGCCCGGTACGGGCTATGGGTCACTAGGTTCATGCGCTGTCAGCCCCTTAACCTAAGAAGAAACGGTAGCGCCGCCTTATACAAAGGCGGTGTCCGTTTCTACAGTAGGCATGGCAAGCTATCCGGACTATTCTTCGCCGCGTGTTACAATGATGCGGTCTTCATAAATTTCTTCCAGGGCAACGCCAACAAACTTGTGGGATCTCGGCGACTTGATATCAGTCTTGCCGCCTTCACGGAGAGCTCTTGCCCGGCGGGCAGCTGCGACAACCAGCGAATACTTGCTGTCGACTTTGGTCATCATTTCATCAATAGATGGATATAGCACGTAAGACACCTCTTCATCTTTTACTGTTAAATATGATCAATCTTGCTGTGCATATCATCTTACCTTACAATGTTCGGCGATAATAATGCTTTCTATTCGCTTACAGGCCAGATCAATCTCATCATTCACTACGGCATAGTCATAATGCCGTATCAGACCAATCTCATCTTCTGCTACGGACATGCGGTGGTTAATCACATCAGGATGCTCCGTACCGCGTCCGCGGATGCGGTCCTTCAATTCGTCCATGGATGGAGGAAGAAGGAACACAAAGATGCCTTCCGGGAATTTGTCTTTGACTTTGAGAGCTCCCTGAACCTCGATCTCCAGAATAATATCTCTTCCGCTCTCGAGTGTTCTCTCCACAAAATCACGCGGAGTACCGTAATAATTGCCTACGTACTCCGCATACTCCAGCAGTTGGTCCGCTTCTATCATTGCCGTGAACTGCTCTCTGCTCTTGAAAAAATAATTGACGCCGTTCTCCTCACCCTCACGCGGACTGCGTGTGGTGGCGGAAACGGAATAGACAAGCTCGGGCATCTTCGGCCGCAGCGCGGTACAGACGGTACCTTTACCAACGCCGGAAGGGCCGGACAATATGATCAGCAATCCTTTTGACATAGTACACTCCATTTGTTGTTATTCGTCGTTATCGTCATCTTTGCTGGATAAGCGGTGTGCCACAGTCTCCGGCTGAACGGCCGACAGAATGACATGATCGCTGTCTGTAATAATAACGGCCCGCGTCCGGCGGCCGTAGGTCGCATCGATCAGCATATGCCGGTCTCTGGCCTCCTGGATAATACGTTTAATTGGTGCAGATTCCGGGCTGACAATGGAAATAATGCGGTTGGCCGATACGATATTTCCAAAGCCGATGTTGATTAATTTGATTGCCATGTTCCGGTTGTTCCCCCCATAAGTTACATCTTTGCTTGATTGAACTACCTGTTATTCTAAGTTCGCTGCTTGCTCGCGTATCTTCTCCAGCTCAGCTTTCATATCAAGCGTGAGATTCACTAGAGTCAGATGGTTGCATTTCGACCCGATTGTATTCGTCTCCCTGTTCATCTCCTGAATGAGAAAGTCCAGTTTGCGTCCTGCCGGCTCGCTTCCCTTCAGCAAAGCTCTGCATTGTTCAAAATGACTGTACAGCCGGGTAAGCTCCTCATCAATGTTACAGCGGTCGGCAAAGGTAGCAATTTCCATTCCGAATTTATGCTCCTCAAAAGGGAAAGTCCCGTCATTCAGCGCGTTCAGCCGCAACCGCAGCTTATCACGGTATTCAACTACTACTGCAGGAGCAAGTGCGGCCATTTCAGCGTGCAGCTCCTCCAGATGCCCTAGCCGGCGCGTTAGGTCAGCGGCAAGATAACCGCCTTCCCGGGCGCGCATTTCCAGCAGGGATTGAAGGCTTTGCTCCAGCCCCAGTTCAAGCATCCCGGAGTACTCTTCAAAGGATGCAAATCCTGTGGCGGCCGCCTCCTCCTTGAGCTCCATTACACCGGGCATAGAAAGTATATCACGTAAAGTCAACTCGCCCGTAAATCCGAACTCGTCCTTCAGCGCTTCCGCGGCTTTCAGATAGGACTTGACCGCCGGGCGGTTCAGCATCTGAACGGAGGCTGTCTCTTCAGTGATTTCTCTATTAATGACGACATCTACCCGTCCCCGTTTGATATGATGCAGAACCTTTCTTCGCAGCATATCCTCATAACCCGTCCAATCCCGGGGCATCCGCAGCACAACTTCGCAGTAACGGTTATTCACCGATTTGACTTCGAACGTAATCTTGTAACCGCCGAATTGCAGGGATGATTGACCGTATCCGGTCATGCTAAATGACAACGGAATCACATCCATTACACTATTGTAATTGATTATTACTAGCGAAACAAGGGGGACAATTTGCGCCCTTGTTTCTCCCAAATGTACTCCAGCAGCTGGACGCTCATCTCGTAGAACATGAATGGCGTCATCAGATAGATGCCGTTAAAATGCTCTGTCGCCGCGTCCAGCAGCTCTTTGGCGATGGCCACGCCTTCAGCCCGGCCAATCTCTCCTTCAAGACCCTGCATCCGGCTGCGCACCTCTGCGGAGAGCTGAATACCGGGAACCTCGTTATGCAGGTATTCTGCATTGCGGCCGCTTGCTAGTGGCATGATCCCGAGGAATATCGGAATATCCAGATGCTCGGTCGCTTTGGCGATACGGGCGATCAGCTCTGGATCATACACCGGCTGGGTCATAATATAATCCGCGCCGGAAGCGATCTTCTTCTCCAGCCGCTCCACCGCCTTGTCCAAATGTTTGACATTGGGATTAAATGCGGCTCCGATCACAAATTTCGCCTTCTGCTTGAGCGGCTTGCCGGAGAAAGCGATCCCGTCGTTCAATTGCTTAATCATCCGGATGATCTCAAAGGAAGTAAGATCATATATCGAGCTGGATCCCGGCAGATCCCCGAAACGGGCCGGATCTCCGGTCACCGCCAGCACATGGTCGATGCCTAGCGCATCAAAACCCATGAGATGCGACTGGGTCCCGATCAGATTCCGGTCGCGGCAGGCCACGTGCACTAATGGCCGGAGTCCTGTTCGGGCCTGAACCAGATGCCCGAGAGCCATGTTGCTCATCCGTGTTACGGCGAGTGAATTATCCGCAAGGGTCAGCGCATCTGCACCTGCTCTGCGCAGCGCATCTGCACCTCTCATAAACTTGGCGATGTCCAGGTCACGGGGAGGGTCAAGCTCTACAATAACGGTGTGGCGCTCCTTGACCAGATCGACAAGTGTCGGTTCGCCGCCGCTGCGGCCTTCATCCTCGCCGAGATGTTCCTGCACCACAATCCGCTCCGGGCTCTTCTTCAGAGTCGGTTCTGGCAGCGGCTGCGGAGCATAATCACGCAGTGCAGCCGAGATTTCGGCGATATGCTGCGGAGTAGTCCCGCAGCAGCCGCCGATGATCCGGCTGCCCAGCCCGGCAAACACAGGAGCCATTTGGCCGAAATAATCCGGTGTGGCGCCATAGCGGTACTGCCCGTCCACATAATCCGCTACTCCGGCATTCGGATATACCGACGCCGGAAGTGTCAGACTGCCCTGAAGCGTCTTCAACGCACGCTTGATGCCGTTGGGCCCGGTCCGGCAATTGAAGCCGATCACATCCACTCCGTCCTGTTCCAAAATGCGGAAGGCTTCCGGCAATGTCAATCCATCCAGCGTTCGCGCCGTTTCATCTACAGCAAGCTGGCAAATGACCGGAAGCCCGCTGAGCTTCCGCACCGTCCGCAGTGCCAAATGCAGCTCTTCCACATCGTAGAAGGTTTCCAGCATGATGCCGTCCGGCTGCTCTTCCAGCAGTGCGGTGATCTGCTCCGTGAAATAACGCTTCAGCTCCGACGAAGAAAGATTTGCCCGTTTGCCGGCACGAATGGAACCTACCGCACCGACTACATATCCTGCTTCACCGGCAGCTTGCCGGGCAATCCGCACACCTGCACGGTTAATTTCCCCAACCTTTGATTCCAATCCGTATTTGGACAGCCTGTCATAATTGGCAGAGAACGTATTGCTCTCCAGCAGCACGGCTCCAGCTTCAATATAGCTGCGATGCACGTCTTCAATGACCCCCGGAGAGGTCAGATTCAATTCTTCGTAGGAGATGCCGACTGGAAACCCTTTTTGATATAAAAAGGTTCCCATGGCTCCGTCCCCGACCAAAACATTCGTATTCCACGCAGAGCGCAAATCCGGCTTCACCGCAAGAACCTCCCCTAAACTGTCATTAGTTCATACTAATGTAACATAAATCGGGTTGGATGATAAGCATTCAAAGCCCAAAAGCCTAACCGCTCCATCACTGCCTTTGCATGGCTAGGAAAGAAATGATTCATACTATATAGATTGAACTTGTGGTTTTAGAGTACTGGATCAGTCGCAACTACGGTGAATATTTGGACTTCCGGCCGCTGTTGTCTTCAGATTTCTTGATTTTAACCGCTATTTAGCGGTAGAAATCCGAAGACAAAGGCGGACACTACCGTTCCTCCAGTTCCAAAATCCCCCTCCGTTGCTCCTTTCCCTTATCTCAAGTTTTTAAGTTCAATTTATATAGCCTTATTCTTATATAAGGAGGATGCTACCTTGAAAAAAAGAACAAGAAGGCTACTGCTGCGCAAATACGCTGTAATCCTGTTGTTATCCACACTTTCTTTGCTTTACTTGTATTTTGGCGACTGGCTGTTCGGCTATGGGATGGGCAACATCAGATATATCATGAACTACCTGCTCTATTCCGCCTCGGAGAAGCTGGCTGCGGCAATCATGCTGCTGTCACTGCTGGTTCCAGACCTAATCTATTGGGTTCGCGGCAGTCAGCCCGGGCGGGGGGCCGAGAAATAGCTCTTCAACGCCGTGATTATAATCAGGATGGCTGGGATAACCATTATAAACAGAGGATATACCATATACAGCAGCCTTCCGCCTTCATCCAGATGTTCGACAAAGCTGCGGGCGTCCAGGATGGAGGTAAACAGGATAATCAGTGCGCACGGATAGATCATTTTCCGGTAAGGGATACCGAACAGCTCGGATATTCCAATCAAGGCGGCGGCAAAAAACACGGACATTTTGAAAAACACGCCGATAATCAGCACCATAACCACAAAAATATCTACCCGCTGAATAAAATCGGAAATGGAGATTTTGCTGATCGTCGGCATCAGCGGTAGCGGCGAGCGCTGAACGATATCTGCACCCAGCACCGATATATTAAGAGCCATGGTAAAACTCAGCAGCAGCGCGGATACCAGCATGGCTGCGGCAATAATCCATGGGCCTTTTTTTACATTGGACAAGTAGGGCATCAGCATTGTAAAACTGATCATTTCGCCAAAAGGAAACATAAAGTTCTGATGTGCGACTGAAGCCAGTACCGGTGTGATCCCGTCCTCCAGCATGGGAAGCAGGCGGTGCAGGTTAATTGAGCCTGACAATACCAGCATAATTGTACTGAACACACCAATGATCAGGACGATAGCGGCAAAAACAAGCGAAGTTCTGGTCAGCACCTCTATCCCTTTATGCAGGACATAGGCTCCTGATAAAACCATCAGACTGCTGAGAATGAACAGCGGGGTATTATGCATGGTCGCCATGGCCAGCATCGTGCTGCCATCACGCAAATCCCGCGCTGCCAGGTTGATAAATAAAATGATGTACAGCACCGCAACCGGTACTCCCAGCGTTTTGCCCAGCAGTTTCCGGGTATAGGCTGTAAAAGGCAGCTCCGGGTGTTTCCGGTAGAGATAAGCGTAGCCCGCAAACACAACAATTCCTGCCAGACAGCCGACCAGTATTGAGAGCCAGGCATCCCTCCCCGACTCCATTCCCAAATTAACGACAAGTGCCGTCCCAAGCTCAAACAGCAAGGTCAAGCTGAAAAACTGGGTTAGACCAATTTTGATGGTTCCCATCATGCCCCCCCCTTTATTTCGCATCACTTATTGACCTGAAAAGAATTGCTCCTCATATCCGTATGCCTGATCACAGCATCCGCCTCGATTCTGACCTCACAATGCGCAAATACATCCTCCCAGTGATCTCTGACCTTTTTCCAGCCGCGCGGATTTCTCCGTTCTACCGCCTCTCCGAAGCCGAGATAATCACTCTTTAGCTCCCTGGCTGCCGATACCGCTGCCTCAATCTGTTTTCTCGTCTCATCGGTCAGCCGGCCCGAAAGCTCTTCCAATACCTCGGGAGAGGTAAGATTAAGCACGTTAGCCGATTCCTTAAGCGCGGCCTGCTGGGTTATTTTAATAGTAATTACAGGATGCTCCGGATCCTTCGCCTGAACCTCCAGATGAACCTGGGATTTGTATACATTGAAGGAAATATAGCCGCCCGCCGGGCTCTTTACTATTACAGGCACCTCTTTAATTTTGTTATGCAAAAGTACGGTACCGAGCGCAGCGTTGCCATCCAGCCAACCCCTCAACTTATCATCCCTAAACGCCGCAATGCCAGACACTCTCAGAATAGCGCTCGGAGCAATCGTCTTCATGTTATCGTTGGTGTCTGCGGAATTCCTGTCCCCTGTGGTAAACACCCCGTTAATAATTGGACCTCCGCCTACGGTCTGGATCCCCCTGACGACATCATCCACCTCCACCCTGAAGTTGTAACCGAACTGCTTCGAGGTGGTCTCCAGCTTCTCCACCAGATCATTGGCGGGGATTTTGCTGAACACAGTCATCGTTGACATTAGGTCGCTCGCCGGCTGGCCTCTGGAAATGAACATCAGGCTGGTGAGCCGTGTATCGCTCTCCCGTTCCAGCACATCCAGCATGTCCTTAATTCCCTCACGGGCAAACTCCTCCGAAATGACAAGCACCCGGACATGGGCAAGCGACAGAAATCTCGCAGTTTGCCGCGAAGCGTTGGCCAGTGCCTCGAACATCGTGCGGCCGCTGCCGGTATACAAAGACACCGGTGAAGTACTCCGGGTATTCTCTCCGGAGATTTCCTCCGAGACAATCACCTGAAAGGACAGCCGATACTTCTCTTTCTCCGAGGGACCTCTGTCAATGGCCACGCCGGAGACGATGGCCCTCCTGTTCAGCTCGACACTGTCCCAGCAGCCGGCGAGAACAAGCGGCAGCATAATCTGCAGAATGGACAATAAGATCAGACAGGAAGGCTTAATCTTCATTTCGCCCTCCTTCATCGACCGGCATAGCATCGTTCTCCTTAAGAATCAAAGGTGCGAGTTCAGAATCATGACCTGTCGTGACCCTCATGTAGTCCGGCAGTTCCGCCCGCATCTGCTGCGGGGATTTGCTTGGTCTCATCAGCCACAAGGGCAACCGCAGGATCGTATCTTTCTGCCCTTTTAACGAGAGCGGAACAAACGGCGACAAATAGGGAACGCCGAAGGAACGCAGACTGTTCATATGTGCTACCAGCACAATTAAGCCAAGGGTGATGCCATAGAAGCCGAACATGGCGGCCAGCAGCAGAAAGGCGAAGCGGATAAGCCGTCCGGCAATCGCCATATTGTAGGCAGGAATGGCAAAGCTTGCAATCCCTGTGAGTGCAACAACAATAACCATAATCGGAGTAATAATTCCTGCCTCCACGACTGCAGAGCCAAGGATAAGCGCACCTACGACTGAGACCGTCTGTCCGATAACACGCGGCATCCGCACGCCCGCTTCACGTAGAATTTCAAATGCGCTCTCCATCAGCAAGGCCTCGACAAAAGCCGGAAAAGGCACATTCTCCCGCTGGGCCAGCAGGTTAATCAGCAGGGTTGTAGGGATCATCTCATAATGATAAGTGGTTAAAGCGATATAGATAGAAGGGCCGAGAAGCAGGACGACAAAGCTCATGTAACGGACGATCCGCATCAGTATCGCAATATCGAACCGTTGGGAATAATCCTCTGCCGACTGAAAAAATTGAGTAAATACAGCCGGCAGAATCAGCACAAAGGGTGTACCGTCCACGATCACTACAACCCTGCCTTCCAGCAGATTACCAGCCGCCACATCGGGCCGTTCTGTATTGTATATTGTCGGAAAGGGTGTAAAAGTCTTGTCCTGAATCAATTCCTCCAGGAATCCGGACTCCAACACCTCATCAATGGCGATCTTATGCAGGCGGTCTCTGACCTCCTGCACCAAATCCTCACCGGCGATTTCCTTCATATACATGATGGCCACATGGGTTTGGGTTTCCGAGCCGATTTTCATATACTCCAGCCGCAGCTTGGGAGACTTGATTCTCCGGCGGATCAGCGCGATATTGGTGCCCACGGACTCTACGAAGCCATCTTTGGGCCCGCGGACAACGAGCTGCGAAGACGGCTCAGTGACAGAGCGCTGTTCGCCGCCTCTGGTCTCACACACAATAGCTGAAGTGTAACCTTCCACCAGAATCGCCGTATCTCCGGAAAGCACGGCCAGCATGATATCGTTCCATTCCTCTTTGAAGTCCGCTTCACCTATTTCCAGAGCAGAGCTTAGGATCCGTGATGGCAAGTCTACCCCTCTGTCAGCTTCGTCCATGCCATCCGTAAGCCCTGCGGTATTATCGAGCAGTGACCCTACCACAAATTCATTGACTGCGACGGTATCTGCGAGCCCGCTCAGATGAACAGCCGCGGCTTGCACAGGGTGGACTCCGCCAATTTGGATCTGGCGGACTTTGAGATCAGGGCTGTTACCAAGCTCCGTCTGTATGTTCTCTATGCTCTGGCCAAGATTTTCTGACAGTTTTGGACCGCCGCTGCCTAAACGCTGCTCGCGGGCATCCTTTGCCCCGTTTCTTGTAAGATATCGCTTCGAGTTCACCCGGCTCCCCCCCCTCTCTCCTACTGTTTCTTATTATTCACGGTTAACTCTGCCATTATTCGGATATGATGCCATTCTGGAACAACAAGTGGAAACGGATACCGTCCTCAAAAGGACGGTATCCGTATCAGCGAGAAATAGAAGGATAATTTATAGCGTGAAGCATATAAATTCTTATGTTTGCAAAAAGGATGACCTGCAAGCGGGCAGCTTGAGGTCATCCTTTTGTATTGCACACCTTATTCAGTTTGGATAACGAAATCCCTGCAGGATTAAACTTCTACCGAGCCGGTATATACAACCTGGGCAGGTCCGGTCATATAGACATGGTTGTCATTCTCATTCCACTCGATAAACAGATCGCCGCCCTTCAGGCTGATCGTGGCCGAGCGGTCTGTATGGCCATTCAGTACCGAGGAGACCAGCGTTGCGCAGGCTCCGGTGCCGCAGGCCAGGGTCGGTCCGGCGCCGCGTTCCCAGACTCGCATATCGACATGGCTGCGGTTTAGCACTGTCGCGAATTCTACGTTCACTTTTCTTGGGAAAAGCGGGTGCACCTCAAGCTTCGGCCCCCAGGTCGCAAGATCAAACGACACGGCGTCCTCCACATAGATTACACAGTGCGGGTTGCCCATGGATACGGCCGTGAACTTGAATTCCGTTCCGTCCGCCTCGATCGGCTGGTCCAGCACAGGCTCAGCATCTATCCCCACCGGAATCTGCGGGCCCGACAATACAGGTTCTCCCATATCAACCGTAACCTTCTCCACCACGCCGTTCTTCACCTGCAGGGATACCTTTTGTTCACCGGCGCCGATGGTTTCAATCACAATCTGCTCCGAGCTGACGAGACCCTGCTCATATACATATTTGGAGACGCAGCGGATTGCATTTCCGCATTGCTCCGCTTCTGAGCCGTCCGAATTCATAATGCGCATCATATAGTCTCCGCGCTCCGACGGAAGAATGTAGACAAGACCGTCGGCTCCGATGCCGAAGAACCGGTTGCACAAGGTAACTGCAAGCTCGGAAGCATTGCCCGGCAGCACCTGCTCACCGAATACGATAATAAAATCATTGCCAAGTCCGTGCATTTTTGTAAATTCCATTGAAAATCCCACTCCTAAAAGTTTGTTAGCATTCACATCTTCCGAAACGCATCGTACAAAACTTGCTTCGGAAGCTTACGCGATGTTTAGGCTTCTTTGAGACTAGCATACCTTAAGGAGTGGTCTTAAGCTATTGACTTTATGCTGAAATTTTTGTACTTTTTATCATCGTCCGGCCTCCGCTGCGGCTGCGGTTCTTCTTGCCGCCCCACACGCTGCCCGCTCCCATCAGGAAGGTAGGGATACCGGCGGTGACCAGCACCAGACACCATTCGCGGAAGCTGAGCGGTACGGTCTTAAATACCGGCTGCAGCGGCGGCAGATACATAACAGCCAGCATTAGCACAATAGATGACAAGACGGCGAGCACCAGATATTTATTCTGGAAAGGATTGCGGTGGAACACCGAACGGGAACTGCGGCAGTCAAATACATGAATAAGCTGAGCCATAACCAATGTAGCAAAAGCAACCGACTGTGCGCGGATGAGCTGCTGCGGGCTGCCTGGATCAATACGCAGCGTCAGCCAGAAGGCGCCCAGGGTGCACAGACCGATCAGCAGGCCCCGGCTGATGATTTTCCAGCCCAGGCGGCGGGCAAAAATATTCTCCTTCGCTCCGCGCGGCTTGTGCTCCATCAGATCCTTCTCCGGCTGATCCACGCCCAGCGCCATCGCAGGCAGTCCGTCGGTGACCAGATTGACCCAGAGAATCTGGATCGGCACCAGCGGCAGCGGCAGCCCCAGCATCATGGCGAAGAACATCGTCAGAATCTCTCCGACATTGGAAGCCAGCAGGTAACGGATAAATTTGCGGATATTCTCGTAAATATTCCGCCCTTCTTCTATAGCTGCCACGATCGTTGAGAAATTATCATCTCCGAGAATAAGCGCTGATGCTTCTTTAGTGACATCGGTGCCGGTGATGCCCATGGAAATCCCGATGTCCGCCGCTTTAATCGCCGGAGCGTCATTCACACCATCTCCGGTCATAGCCACAACATGGCCCCGCCGCTGCAGAGATTTGACGATCCGCAGCTTATGCTCAGGAGAGACGCGGGCGTATACATATACAGAGTCCGACACCTTATCCAACTCATCATCAGTCATCCGCGTTAGCTGGGAGCCGGTCAGAACGGTTCCACCCCGCTGCAGAATGCCGAGCTGATGGGCAATGGCTTCGGCGGTAGTTCCGTGGTCACCGGTAATCATCACTGTCTTGATTCCTGCCCGCCGGGTAATGCTGATCGCGTCGCGCACTTCACGGCGCGGAGGATCGATCATTCCGGCCAGTCCGACAAATATCAGCTGGGATTCCGCTTCTTTTTCACTGTCCGCTGCTTCGCCGGATCGCAGCTCACGGTAAGCCATCCCTAGTACACGCAACGCTCCGGAAGCCATCTCCTCGTTCGCTTCCAGCACCTTCTGGCGCAAAGTCGGCGTACAAGGGACAACCCCGCCTTCCCACAGCATATAGGCGCAGTTGCTCAGCAGCACATCCGGCGCTCCCTTGGTGCAGATCATACGTCCGCCGGGATGCCCCACGATCACAGACATCAGCTTGCGCTCAGAATCGAAAGGAAACTCCTTCTCTCTGGCATACGTTACAGCAAGCGACTGGGCAGTAAGCCCCATCTTCGCGGATAAAGCGACTAATGCGCCTTCGGTAGGATCGCCCTTGAGCTCCCATACCGACTGGGTGTCTGCCGCCTTGTCCGTTTCACCTTTATCCTTTCCCTTGCGTTTCCCTCGGCTGTCACTGGACAGAGACTCAACAATTTCGGCATTGCTGCATAAAGCCCCGACCTGAAGCATGCGCCGCAGGCTTTGATCATGTTTGAGATCAACGGCACGCCCCTTCTCCATCACTTGTCCGCTGGGAGCATAACCTTCGCCCGTCACGTCCAGACTGCGTCCTCCGGTCCACAGCCGCGTTACCGTCATCTTGTTCTGGGTCAGGGTGCCTGTCTTGTCAGAGCAGATTACGGAGGCGCATCCGAGAGTCTCCACCGAAGGGAGCTTGCGGACGATCGCTTTGCGTTTGATCATCCGCTGCACACCAAGTGCGAGCGCGATGGTGACAATCGCCGGCAGACCTTCCGGAATGGCTGCAACTGCAAGACTGACGCCTGCCAGGAACATCGCTGTAGCGGGCTGACCGTGCAGAATGCCAGCAACGACGACGACAATGGTCAGACCGAGCGAAACGTAGATCAAAATCTTTCCAAGCTGCTCTAGGCGGTGCTGCAGAGGCGTTTCCTGCGATTCAGTGTTCTGGATCAGATCGGCAATTTTGCCCATCTCGGTATCCATCCCTGTACGGACTACAACCGCCCTACCTGTGCCCCGTGTTACCATCGTCCCCATGAAGCCGATATTTTTCTGGTCCCCCAAGGGAATCTCCTCGGCATGAATCGGTTCCGCGTGCTTAGAGACGGGCAGCGATTCGCCGGTCAGTGCAGATTCCTCGGCATAAAGTGCGCTGCACTCCAGCCAGCGGATGTCAGCTGGAATCCGGTCGCCGCTTTCCAGCAGAACGATGTCGCCGGGCACCAGCATTTTTGCCGGTATAACTTCCTGCTTTCCGCCCCGCAGCACTTTGGCAGAAGGTGCCGAGAGCTGCTTGAGTGCGCGGAGTGAACGCTCGGCACGGAATTCCTGGACAAAACCCAGAACTCCGTTGAGTAAAATAATAGCGATGATCGTAATTGCATCCAGATATTCACCTAAAAGTCCGGATACCAGCGTCGCCCCCATCAGCACAAGCACCATAAAATCCTTAAACTGATTCAGCAGCAAGGTGATCGGAGAAATTGTCTTCCCCTCCGAAAGCTCGTTATACCCGCTCTCTTTGCGTCTCTCCTCCGCCTCCTCTCCGCTTAGGCCTACTCCAGGCTGAATGTTCAGCATCCTCTGCAGTTCCTCCGCACCGAGCCGGTGCCAACTTTTTTGTTCCATGACTATTCTTTCCCCTCCCGGTCGTTTCTTGACTTCCGGCGGCGCACAGCTTTTCCACCTGTTCATGACAAAGTCTATTCATGGTCGTCCCAAAATATCACAGCTTCAGAGCTTCTCCTTTTGCGCGAATGTGTTAAAGTATGGCATCATAGAGAAGAGAAATTTATTATTATGCGACAGGAGAACATTATCATGGCATTAGACGGCATCGTTACAAGAGCGATCGTGCATGAGCTTGGGCCTTTCATCGGTGCACGCGTCGGCAAAATATATCAACCAAACGCTCACGACCTTATCTTCATCCTGCGCGGCGCAGGCGGCGGAGGCAAGCTGCTGCTGTCGGCCAATCCGACCTACCCGCGACTGCATCTGACGGACCGGAACACGATTAATCCTGTGGAAGCACCAATGTTCTGCATGCTGATGCGCAAGCACTGCGAAGGCGGCACGATTGAGAGCATCACCCAGGTCGGCATGGAACGCATCATTCATATAAACATCAAGACACGGGATGAACTGGGAGACGTTTCGGCCAAAAAAATTATTATTGAGCTCATGGGACGGCACAGCAATATCATTCTGACCGATCTCTCCACGGGCACAATCATCGACGGTATTCATCACGTTACCCCATCAATCAGCAGCTACCGGAATGTCATGCCCGGCATCGCCTACCTGGAGCCGCCGCAGCAGCACAAGCTGAATCCGCTGGAGATCGGCAAAGAGGATTTTGTTACTTTGTTCTCCTCGGCAGAAGAAGCAGCACTGCTGGCAGGCACCCAGGAGGAAGAAGAGCCTGAGGAAATCATTGAGGGCGAGATTGCGGACCTGCTGCGGTCTCTGGAAGAGCCCAAAGCGGATGGTTCAGGCGGTCCATCGCCAACAGCCGATCCAATCGGATGGATGGTGCATGCCTTCAGCGGCATGAGTCCGCTGATTGCCGGAGAAATTGTGCGGCAGCGCAGCGCCGGCGGTTCCGAAGCCGCGGAGCCCGGACGCGATCAGCAGGATGATGCTTCTGACGACAGCAGCGGGAATCCGCTCCTGTTGTGGGAGGCCTTTAATCAGGTGCTGGCTCCGGTGCGGGAATTCCGGTTTTCACCGGTTATAGGGACGAATGCCAAAGGCAAACCCGTTTTCTCTGCAATTCCGCTGGCCTTGCCGGATGAAAGCTTGAAGCATTACAGCTCGATCAGCGTTTGCATGGAAGACTATTACGGAGATAAAGCGGAGCGGGATACTGTAAAGCAGCGCGTCAGTGACCTGATTCGCTTCCTGGGCAATGAGCGGAGCAAAAATATTAAAAAGCTCGCCAATCTCCAGAAAGACCTGGAAGAAGCGGAAGATGCCGACCGTTACCGGATTTGGGGCGAGCTGCTGTTTGCGTCACTGTATGCCGTGTCCAAGGGCGACAAGGAAGCCCGGCTGGTGAACTATTACGATGAGAACCAGGCGGAGACGACCATTCCGCTTGATCCGCTGCTGACGCCTTCGGACAACGCGCAGCGTTACTTCAAGAAATACAACAAATACAAGAACAGCCTGCGGGTCATCGGTGAGCAGCTGATCAAAACCCATGAGGAAATTGCTTACATGGAAACACTGCTGCAGCAGCTGGCCCACGCCTCGCTCAATGATATCGAGGAAATCCGCGATGAGCTTGTCAGCCAGGGTTACATGCGCGACCGCAGCAAAAAGGGCAAAAAGAAGAAGAAAACCACCCGTCCTACCTTACAGGTGTTTACCTCCTCCGAGGGCGTGGACATCTATGTCGGCAAAAACAACCTGCAGAACGAATACGTCACGAACCGGCTGGCTTCTGCCAATGACACTTGGCTGCACACGAAAGATATCCCCGGCTCGCATGTCGTGATCCGCAGCGAGGAATTCGGCGATGCCACCCTGGAGGAGGCGGCTCAGCTTGCCGCCTACTTCAGTCAGGCCAAGCAGTCAAGCAGCGTGCCAGTGGACTGCACCCTGATCCGCCATGTCCGCAAGCCAAGCGGTGCAAAGCCCGGCTTTGTCATTTACGATCACCAGAAGACACTGTTTGTCACACCGGATGAGGCGCGGATCAAAAGTCTGCCGAATGCTTTGAGAAGCTAGCTCCGGGCCCTTCTTCGTTATTTCAAATATCCGGGCAGACCAAAGAACCTCCAAGCCTGACGAAATATCGTCTCGGGCTTGGAGGTTCTTTAACTTTCTGGTCTTTCAAATCGTCAATGTTCATAACTATTACTTTCAGCTATTGTATTGACCCCTGTGGTTAATCGGATTAAGCAGGCGTACTTAACTCTCTATCCCTTTAGCCGCTCCAGCACATCGGCAGAGACCGTAACGCTTCCCAGATCACCGTGGAAGATTACACCCTGCCGCGCACCATGAAAATCCGAGCCGCCGGTAACAACCAGGCCGAATTGTTCGGCCATCGCCAGATAATGCTCCTCATCGGCAGGAGTATGGTCGGAATGATAGACCTCAATGCCCCGCAAAGAGCTTCGGGTCAGAATGCCGCGCACCAGCTCATCATCACCATAGATGCCGGGGTGAGCCAGCACCGGAGTGCCTCCGGCTTCAATAATCCACTCACAGGCCAGCTCAGGTGTAATCCGCGGGGGAGAGACATATGCCGCCGCACCAGTTGCCAAATATTTATCAAAGGCCTCGCGCATATCCGCTGCCGCGCCCAGCCGTACGAGTTCATCAGCGATATGGGGCCGCCCGATACTTTCATCAGGCTTCAATTCGCGGCCGATCCCTGCAATAACATTGTCCAGCGTAATATTGATGCCGAGTCCGCGCAGCTTGCCGATAATAGACGCATTGCGCTTGGCACGGGTGTCTCTTTGCTCTGCAAGCCGCGAGAGAAACAGTTCCTGCTGTGTATCGATATAATATCCAAGCACATGAATCTCCTTACCTTCTGCACGGGTGCTGATTTCTACGCCGGGTACAACAGTAATCCCGTACTTCAGGCCCGCTTCCAGCGCTTCGGCAACGCCGCTTACCGTATCATGGTCGGTAATCGCTACTGCGGCCAGCCCTTTATGACGGGCAATCCGCACATTTTCCGCCGGTGGCTGCATTCCATCCGAAGCCTGTGTATGGGTATGTAAATCACATCGGCCATATACTCCTGGTTTAGCACCATCTATAGGGTTGCTGGCTTCCACATCGTTCTCCATCATGCCACTCCTTGTCCTAAGTTTATAATGTACCTGCAGACTCCCATTCTTCACGAAGAATCCCCATCTTTATGGCGTCATAATATTCGCCCCGCACAATCCGCGCTTTGCGGACACGGGCTTCCTCCACCATCCCGCATTTGGCGGCCAGCCCCATCATCCGGATATTGCCGGACCAGGTGCCTATGCCGAGACGGACCGTATCCAGCGAATTGAACAGATATTCCATCCACATGCTGAAGGCTTCGGTACCGTATCCTCCAGACCAATAACGGGAGTCATAAATAGCAATTCCGATTTCAAACCAATTCGTGACTTCCGAAACCCAGTATCTGCCCACGCTTCCCTTAATCTCACCATCAATCTCGATAATCAAACGGTTCCGCGGTTTATCCGTACCCACAAGTGCCAGCATCCCGTTATATTTTTCCGCAAATTGCGCATAGCTTACTTGCTCCAGCGGTTCGTAGGGACCATCCCATTGCAGAAACTCGCGATCTTTTGCCTCATAATAGAAATAATAGATTTTGCGGATATCCTCTTCCCTCAGGTCCCGCAAGACAACCTTCTCACCGCGCAGCAAAATGACCATCATCAGACTCCCCTATCCCACTATTTTTCGCATACCTCTCCTCGTAAACTTCATACCATGGGATTCCGCAGTACCATCCTAATCGCCTACCGGTCGTTCGCGTGCTGGCGCAAAAAGGTCAGAAACGTAACCGCAGAGATCGGCAGCAGCGTTGATTTTAGATGAATCGCATAGAATTGTCTCTTAAAAGAAGTATCTGACAGATTCACAATCTTCAGTAGCCCCAGTGTCACCTCATGCTTAACCGAGGAGGCTGAGATTATGGTCAGACCCAGCCCGGCCTCCACCGCTGATTTTACCGCGCCTGTGCTGCCCAGCTCCATCACGACTCGCATTGCGGCCGGATCCAGCCCTTTGGCTATCAGTTGTTCTTCCATCACCCTTCGTGTTCCCGAGCCCTGTTCGCGCAGCACAAACGGATACTCCAACGCTTCCTCTAGTGTAACTTCATCCCTGTCTGCAAGCGGATGCTCACTGGGAACAATCAGCTTGAGCTCATCGCCCATGACCGGTTCAATCTCCATGTCGGGATGGGACACCGGCGCCTCGATCAGCCCGAAATTTAGCTGGTGTTTGTGAATTTCCTCCATGATCTGCGACGTATTCATCACTTTCATCATGATCGAAATATTCGGATACGCTTTGCCAAAAGGGCCCAGCAGACGCGGCAGTACATATTCTCCAATCGTCAGGCTTGCCCCGAGCTGCAGCCGTCCCTCCAGCATATGGGTAAAGGCAGACATCGCCTGATCTGTCTCCCGCATCAGTTGAATGCTGCGCAGCGCGAAGGGCATAAGCGTCCGGCCGGCCTCGGAGAGCACAATTTTTTTACTCGAACGGTCGAACAGCTTGGCTCCGAAATAGTCTTCCAATGCCTGTACCTGCATCGTTACCGCCGGCTGCGTCATATGCAGTGTCTGGGCTGCAGCAGAGAAGCTCCCCCGTTCAGATACCGTATAAAAAATATGAAGCTGATGAAAATTCATGCACTCAAAGCCCCTTCATAGATCATAAATTATTCTAAAAAAGGCATGCAGCCACCCGCCGCATACCTTCTTTGTAATTGCTGTGCATTATTTGCGTTTGCGGCGCTTCTTCATTAGCTTCATGCGGCGTGAGTTGCGCAGATGCGAATAATAAGCTTGCAGGTCACGCAGTTGGGGAGTCGCGGAGATCCGACCCAGATAAGATACGATTACCATAACATACAGCGGACGCCCGGAGAGGCTCGTTACATCTTCCAGCTCCCTAAACTCGGCAATGACTAACGTATCCTCGTCAATCAAATACGCGTTATGCTCCTTTTGCTGGTAAGGTTTGATCCGGTTTTGGTTCAGGCATTGCCACATCCATGCACTGAGTTGTCCGCTGTCACTGCTTTCCGGGTTAATCCGGTCCAGATAGCGGCTCTTGGCATGATTGGTAATCACAATATCAGCGACCCTGTAGTCATTCAGCATGATGTGGAAGGGTTCAAACGCCCCCCACCATTCCATCCCCTTGCCATGCATTATCATCACACTCCACCGAAAGGGTCTTGGCATGCTCTCTTATTGTTGTCAATCTTACCGCATTGACGCGGGTTGTTCAAGCACGCCCCTAATCAGCGAATGCGAAATACCAGTGTTAGTTGCCGGACCCGCTTGTAATTCTGTCTGCGTCATCCACAAGACTGCTGCCTTTGATCATTTTGCATTTTTTCTTGATCCGCGCCGCCTCACCCGAAATGGCTTCGATGGAATCAAAACGCTGGAAGCGGTTGGTCACTATGGCGATGGAAATCGAGACGAGTGGAATCTCTTCCATCACTCCTGAGCGGCTTTCGGTCAGCACATACTGCTGTGCGAGATGGCCGGCATGATAGAAGCTTTTCAGCGCTGTCTCAAATTCCCTGATGATGATCCTGCAGCAATCCTCATAATCATAATTATTGATGAAAATGATAAAGTCATCCCCGCCGATATGCCCTAAAAAGCCCTCCAGACGCAGCGCACAGTGCTTTAAAATTTCCGCAGTCGCCTGAATCATCCGGTCCCCTTCCTTAAATCCATAGGTGTCGTTATAAGCTTTGAAATGGTCAAGGTCAATATAAAGTACGCTGAATTGCTCCTGCAGCAGTGATTTCACCATCCATTCATTGATGCTCAGATTACCCGGCAGACCGGTAAGTGGGTTCAGAAAACTGGCGGCTACAGCCTGAATCTCGGCAAAATTAAGCAGCAAATCCCTTACACTCACGGCTCCGAACATTACACCTTCATGGATAACGATCACATAATCATAAAGATTCTCTTCATTTCTGTTCATTGCCAGCCTGCTGACCTCGGTGATCGGTGTTTTGTACTCTACGGCAAGCGGATTTCTGTCCATCACGAGCGAAACCGCTCTTCCCATATACAGCGTATAACCGTATAAAGTGCCTATCTGCTGGTAAAATCGGATTCTCATAATTAATGCAACCGGATGCCCGTTTTCGGTTACCGCCACTCCTTGGAGCTGGGGATTGCTTTTGAATATTTGATCCACGTATTCGCATTTATGCTGAGGGGAAATCTCCGGAATTTGCTCCGCGATTTCACCGATCTGAAGAAACATGCTTGTAGCCTCCTCTCACCGGAACTTTAACGATATCGGAGGGGAAAGATCCATGCACGGGACGATGGACGGGTCTGCCCAGAGCGTACCCCTGTCCGAATTCAATCCCCGACTGCTGCAAAAATTGCAGCTCCCCGGCTGTCTCGATTCCTTCGGCAATCACCCGGGTCGATGAACGCTCGGCGTATTCCCGGACCAGCTCCAAAAGTTCCTGCTGTTCCCGGTTGCCCTGAATGCCGTGGATCAGAGACTTGTCCAGCTTGATGAATTCCGGCTTTAAATACACCAGTGTCTTCAAGCTGTTATACCCGGAGCCGGCATCATCGACAGCGATCCGGAAGCCCTGCTCGCGGTAATGAGACAGCACTTTTTCAAAGCCTACATAATCCTGCACAGCCTGCCTTTCGGTCAGTTCAAAAACAATCCGCCCAGGTGACAACCCGAGCTCCTGCAGCAGCCCCAAGGTTTCTCCGCTTTTATGGCGGGCATCATTCAGCACTCCCGGATGCACATTGATGAAGACAAGCCGTTCACTTTCCGCACCTGATTTCGGAAGCCGCTCCACATACCTTGAAAGCGACAGCCTGCGGCAATCCTGCTCGAAGCGGAACATCTGCTCCGTGCGCCCGGCAAACTCATAGAAATGCTCTGTAGTCGGGAAATGTACCGAGCCAGGAGGCCTGTTCAGTACCTCATGTCCAATGGTCCGTCCGGAAGACAGCTGCAGTATCGGCTGAAAAAAAGTATCCAGCCGTTTGTTATTCATAATATCCAGGAACGCGGTCAATCTTCCCAGTTCCTTGATCTCACCTCTCATCCTTCCATTAAGATGCTGAAGGTATTGGGAAATCACCGATAATTTTGGGGGCATTGCCCACGGTTTGGTCATCATATCACCTGTATGCTTTTCTACGTGAATTTTGTCACTCTCTTCCGAGTATAAACAGGAAATATTAAGCAGCGATAAAGTGACCGTCCTATACGCTCCATTTTCCCTTTCAATATGACCGCTAAAGTCTTCAAGCTCGCCGCCAACAAAAAAACCTCTGCCTGCAACAGCAGGCAAAGGTTTAAGAGGAAAGCCAAAACAGGTGCAT